>NZ_CFHWAF010000042.1:0-31791 GCF_984452065.1 Hoeflea sp.
GAGGCGGGTGGTTGCGCGCCCGACGCAATAGCGGCGCTGAGCGATGTGCAGTGCCGCCGGATCGGCCTTTCCCGCGCCAAGGAGGCGACGTTGAAGGCCGCCGCCGGCGCCGTGCTGGGCGGGCAGGTCGATCCGGAGGCGCTGTGTACGATGCCGGCGGACCGGTCGATCGCCGTCATGACCGGCATCAAGGGGATCGGCCTTTGGACGGCGGAGGTCTACCTGCTCTTTTGTGCCGGACATCCCGATATCTTTCCGGCGGGCGACGTTGCCCTGCAAAGCGCTGCGGCCCACGCTTTTGAGCTGAAAGAGCGTCCGGATCAAAAGAAACTGCGCAAAATGGCGGGCGAATGGCAGCCCTGGCGCGGTGTCGCCGCCCGGCTCCTGTGGGCTTATTACGCCACGGAGATGCGGCGCGGCGATGTGTCTCCGACCGGCCGCTAGCCTGTTGCGGATCGGTCACCGCTGCGACGTTCAATCGCGGTCAATTTCCTGAGATTACTTCACAATCCTGTAACAACCGGCCTAATATATCGAAGACAAGCGGCGAATCGCTCAGGAGAGTGAGTTGACGATAGCAGTTTCACCCGACGCGCTTCCGGCGCTGGTACTGAATGCCGATTACCGGCCGCTCAGCTACTACCCTTTATCGCTCTGGTCCTGGCAGGATGCGATCAAGGCGGTGTTTCTGGATCGCGTCAATATTCTGGCCGAATATGAACACCGCGTGTCCTCTCCCAGCATGTCCATGGCGCTGCCGAGTGTCGTTTGCCTCAAGACCTATGTGAAGCCGAGCCGCCATCCGGCCTTCACCCGGTTCAACGTCTTCCTGCGCGACCGTTTCCAGTGCCAGTATTGCGGCACGGATGAGGATCTGACCTTCGATCACGTGATCCCGCGCCGCTATGGCGGCGAGACGACCTGGGAGAACATTGTCGCGGCCTGCTCGTCCTGCAATCTGAAAAAGGGTGGCAAGATGCCGAAAGAGGCGCGGATGTATCCGTCCCAGAAGCCCTATCATCCGACGGTGCACGATCTGCACAATAACGGGCGCAAATTCCCGCCCAACTATCTGCACGAAAGCTGGATGGATTATCTCTACTGGGATGTCGAACTGGAGCCGTAGGGCCGGTTCCCTGCGAGCTTAAGAACGGTCTGGTGTCTTTCTGCCCGGCAGTGCGCCGTGCAGGCAGCCGGCCGCCAAAACGATGCTTGCGATCACGTTCCAGCCGGCGAAGGACAGGCCGAGAAAGCGCCCTGCCGCCTCATCGCAGGCGGGCGGGGTCGTGGCGTTGATGTCGGCAAGCAGATTGGATGCGTCGGTGGTCAGGCCTGCCGCGCCGGCGCAGTCGGCCGGACCCGGCCACCAGCCCCATTCGACGCCCGAATGGTAGACGCCGAGGCCCGCACCGTAGAGCATGAGCAGGCCGCCTGCGGCGAAAAGAACACGCGTGATTGCGGCGGGCGCCTTGAGCATCGACGCGATGGCGGCGGCGACCATGACCGGCACACCGATATAGTAGGGCGTACGCTGTTCCAGGCACAGCGCGCAGGGAATGAAGCCGCCGATATGTTCGAAGCCGAGCGCGGACCCGACGACGAGAGCCATCGCCATCGCCAGGATCAGCGCTTCGGCGATTTTTGCTTTGTGAACCGTTGCATGTCCATCCGTCATTGCGGACGCCGACTCCTTCTAGAACACGAACCTTATTGCATAAAAACCGCCGATCAGCAGCACCATGAATATGGCAAAAAGTATACCCAGATATTTTTCAATGAAGGCGCGGATCGGTTCGCCGAAATGATAGAGCAGATAGGCAACGAGGAAGAAGCGGAAGCTGCGCCCGATCAGGCTGACCACGACAAAGGTGATCAGGTTGAGGCCGGTGGCGCCGGAGAAGATGGTCAGGACCTTGTAGGGGAAGGGCGTGATCGCGGCGAACAGCACGCCCCAGCCGCCATAGGTGTTGTACCAGTTGCTGATCTGGTCGAATGACTGCTCCTTGCCGTAGAGGTCGAGGATCGGCTTGCCCACGGCCTCGAACAGGAACATGCCGATGGCATAGCCCAGAAGCGCGCCGGCCACCGAGGCGATGGTGCAGATCAATGCCGTCTTCCACCAGGCCTTCCGGTCAGCGAGCACCATCGGTATCAAAAGCACATCCGGCGGGATGGGAAACACCGAGCTTTCAATGAAGGACACGCCTGCGAGACCGGCGCGCGCATGCCGCGTCGCGGCAAGCGACATGGTCCAGTCGTAAAGGCGTCTGAGCATGGTGTGATCCCCGTTGGCGCGGTCGCTTTTAGCAGAATCGGGAGAGGCGTAAACAGAATTCGGACATTTGCGCCTCAAAGCTAGCAAATGCAGGTTGACCGGATGTTACCGGCCCGTATATTCCAGCTGCTGATTGCAATGCGGGTGTGGCGGAATTGGTAGACGCGCGGGATTCAAAATCCCGTATCTTAAACGATGTGTCGGTTCGAGCCCGACCACCCGTACCATTGCTTCGTCCTCACGGTCGTACCGCCCTTCGGGCTGACCTCCGGACGGGGCGGCCAAACATGGCCGGCGCGCGGTCGCGCTTGCGAACCCTGACGGGTTCGAGGTTTCTCTTCTCGGAGGCACCACGGCTCAAGACGCTTGCGGAAAACTGCCGAACGGCGCGGTTTTAACGCCCGAGACGCCGCTTGCGTTTCAGGCCGAGCGTGTCAAGCAGCGGATTGGTGTAATGCGTCCTGATATGGCGGAGCACATCGCGCAACGCGGTGTCGACCGTTTTGAGTTTGCGTCTGAGATAATTCCTGCGCCGCAGATCATAGGCCTTGAAAAAGGCCTGTTTCGACGCTTTTCCCGAGCGGCCGAGCTTGGCGAGGAACAGCTTGTCGTTGGGCAGGTGCAGGATCGTCCCCTGGGACATGTGTTCAAACGGCCGTGGAATGAAGGGCGGCCGGCCGTTCCAGTGCCTTGCGACAATTCCAAGCGTGCCGGCATCGGCAATCTGCGTGCCGTTCAGTTTCATGATCTCAAGGGCCGCCGAGACGGGGGCCTCGTCGCCGACATGGTGCAGGCTTGAAATGTTCTCAACATAGTTTGCGTAGATCGTTTCGATCGTCTCGACCAGTTTGCCGAAGAATTCGGGTGGCCCGCAGATGAATTCGCCGCCGTACCAGCGCCCTTCCGAATGAAGGCCATTTATCGCTTCCAGATCGGCACTGATCCGGTCTGCGCCGAAGGCGGGAATGACCTGGTCCGATATGTCGTAACACATGGCGATGCCGCGAGCGATATTGCGGTCAAACGAAACCGGGAACGGGTTGATGCAGATCGCGTCGAGGTCAATCAGGGCCGCATATTGTGAATCGAGCCCGGAAAAGTAGCGGAAACAGTCGATCTTGTGATGGGCGGAATAGAAATCGACACCCTTTGGCACAACCGTCTTGAAGGGAATTTCCCTCATGTCCAGTTCGCCGGGTGTGTGAGCCAGCGCGGAGCGGACGGCCCCCGCCTTGTTGGTGATCAAGGTGAATTGCTTGCCCTGAAGCGCCAGGGAGTTCGAGAGATTGACGGCGCAAAGGGCGTATAATCGCACTTGCTCGTCGAAATCGGCTGTTTTCACATTGACGGCGGATCGCTCGCCGTGATCGAGGTGCAGAAGGCCGTAGAATGACATGCCGGACAGGACGCCTTTCAAACACAAAACCGGGGTCTGCGTCGGTCTGCCGGTCACCCGGACGGGCGTTCTGCCGACATAGCACCCGCTTTCGAACCGACGGCCCGCCCAATTTATGCCCCCAAGGGTGTCCGAAGGTGCAACACCGCTCCCCTCGGTCAAAGTGCATATCATGTGCCGATCAGGTGTCAACCGGCCGTGTTTCGATCCGAAATGCGCGATTGGCTGACATGGTATTGAAGCAGCGCGGTGCTGCCCGGGTGTCGGACGAAGCGTCCTGATCGTGTCTTCGCCGGACCTTGCACCGAAACTTGCAAAGACGGTCGCGAAGCCTGTAAATCGGTGGCCTGAGAAAACAAGGTCAGTCGCCATGCTTCCCGTTCGCCAATCCTATGACGCGCTTGTCCGGGACTTTGTCTGGACCATACCGGAGCGCTACAACATTGCCCGGTCGGTTTGCGACGACTGGGCTGAAAAGGAGCCGGACCGGGTCTGTCTGGTGCACTATCGGCCGGATGCCGAGCCGGACCGGCTGACCTACGGCCTCTTGAGGGAAAAGTCCGATGCGGTGGCAACAGGTCTTGCCTCGCTTGGCGTCGTCCGGGGCGACCGGGTCGCGCTGCTTTTGCCGCAGGGTTTTGAAACGGCGATTGCCCATCTGGCCATCTACAAGCTCGGCGCCATTGCCGTGCCCCTCGCCCTGTTGTTCGGCGCGGAGGCACTCGACTACCGGCTGCGCACATCCGGCGTGAAGTGCGTCGTCACGAACGGGACGGGCGCCGGGAAGGTGCGCGATATCGCGGCGACCCTTGACGATTTCGCCGGTATCGTGTGCACCGATGAAACGGCGGATACAATCGCGTTCGCGGGCCTGATCGACGCCCATAGCGGCCATTTCGGCACGGCCGACACCCGTGCCGAGGATCCGGCGCTGATGATTTTCACATCCGGTACGACAGGGCCGCCGAAGGGTGCTTTGCATGCGCACCGGGTGTTGCTCGGCCATCTGCCGGGGGTGCAGTTCCCGCATGAGTTTTTGCCGCAGGAGGACGATCTGTTATGGACTCCGGCCGATTGGGCCTGGGCCGGGGGGCTGCTCAACGTGTTGTTGCCCGGTCTCCATTTCGGCGTGCCGGTGGTCTCGTCCGAAGCGCAGAAATTCGACCCGGAGACGGCGTTTCGCATCATGGAAAGGACCGGTGTGCGCAATGCGTTTATTCCGCCGACGGCGCTGAAGATGTTGCGCACCGTCGAAAGGCCGTCCGAGCGGTTTGATCTGAAACTGCGCACGATCGGTTCCGGCGGTGAGGCGCTCGGCAAGGAGACCTATGAATGGGCGCAACAGGAGCTGGGGCTTACGATCAATGAGTTCTACGGGCAGACGGAATGCAATCTGGTCGTTTCGTCCTGCGGCGCAATCGGCGTGAGCCGTGCGGGTGCGCTCGGCCGGGCGGTGCCGGGGCACACGGTCGCCATCGTCGACGGCAAAGGTCAGGAGGTTGCGGCTGGAACGCCGGGGCAGATCGCGGTCAAGCGGCCCGACCCGGTGATGTTCCTGCGCTATTGGGACAACGAGCCTGCAACCCGGTCAAAGTTCATCGGCGAGTGGATGCTGACGGGCGACCAGGGGATCATGAGCGAGGACGGCTATATCGAGTTTTTCGGCCGCGACGACGATGTCATTACCTCCGCCGGTTACCGCATCGGTCCCGGCGAGATCGAAGATTGCCTGACCGGCCATCCGGCCGTGGCGCTGGCGGCTGCTGTCGGCAAACCGGATGCGCTGCGCACGGAGATCGTCAAGGCCTATATCGTTCTGGCGCCCGGATACGAGCCGAGCCATGCTCTTGCCGGGGAGATACAGGACTGGGTCAAGGTGCGCCTGTCGGCGCATGAATATCCGCGCGAGGTGGCGTTCCTCAATTCAATGCCGCTGACGACGACCGGAAAGGTCATCCGCAGGGAATTGAGGGAATGGGCCGTTCGCGAGGCCCGGGCGTCGTGAGTCTCGGCCTCGGATACTCTAGGTGCAATTCTGAGTTAGATTGGAACATTTGATTTTCCCCACCCCGGAAAGGACTATCGCATTGCAATACATAGATGAATGGGCCGGGCGATTTTGGCCCCTGGCGTCGTTGGCTTGCGCTTGTGGTGGGGTGGCACCACGGCGCGCAACCCGCCTGGCCAGAGACCAAAATCGCCGCGGTCAAATGATCCAATCTAACTCAGAATTGCTCTAGCGGCTTGCCGTCATGTTGCGCAGCTTGTTGCGCACGAGACGCGCAATGTTGCGGGTTTCATTATAGAGGTGCAACCGCGTTTCGACCTGGCGCATGTCGCGGTCGCTTGACGGCGACAGGCCAACGATCAGCGTTCCCATCCTGCAGCGTTCGCGCCAAAGGCGGCTCATGACCGGGTGGTCTTCGACGGCGCAGGAATCGCTGATCGTGATATTCGGGTCCTCCAGATGGATGGCGGTCAGTTCATCCATGAGAAGTTGCCCGGGCGACAACGCGCTGAACGTCTCGTTATAGGCCGTTTTCCAGGTGTAGGCCGTGCCGCTCTGGACAAATACGATCATCGACGCGATGGCCTCGCCATTCAGGTTGAGCGTGTGAATACGCGCATTGTCGGTTTCGGCCAGATCGGTGATTGCCTCGCGGGCGAAGGCCGCGCGATACCGGTCGACCACCATCGCCGTGCGGCGGCGGCCCTTCCAGCCGGATGCTTCTAGGGCGAGGAATTCTTCCATCCGGTAGCGAATGTCGCGGGGTTGTCGGGCGATGTCATAGGTGACGTCGCCATGCCCCTCAAGCAGCCGTCTTTGCCGCCGTCGCTCGCGCAGATGTTTGGTGGAGAGCGACCGCTTGAGATAGTCGGCGCCGTCGAGCCTGCTCTGCAGCATCGGCCTCTGGAACCGGTCGGTGTCGGTTACCGGCAGGCCGCGGCTGACGGCCACGGCACGCAGAAGCTGAACGAACGGGCCATCCAGACGCACGGACGGGATGATCAGCACCGATGGCAGATCGAGTTTGCCGGATCCGAGCGTTTCGAGGAGATCATCGAGGGTTTCCGCGGCGCCTTCCTGATCGAGCAGGGGCGTGCCCAGGGGACCGAAATCGTTCGCCCAGGCCCGGATGATCGGCGCGCCGATGGCAAAACCCGGACGCTCGATGGAAAAGGGCATGACAAAGCGCAGGCGGCTGCGGCGTTCGTCCTCGTCCCGCATGATCATCAGCCGGATTTCCTTGTCTTCCAGCCGTGGCATGGCAGGCGCCATGAAGCGGGCGGAAAAGAACACATTGCCTTCAAGCGCGCGATTGGTCAGGAAATCCATCTCGCGCCGCAGGTCGTAGCCGGCGCGGGCCGGATAGATACACAGTTGCCGCGTCCGGCGGCCGGCCTCGACCGAGATCTCGGCGCTGGGCCGTTCGATCGTTATTCCGGCCACGGTGGTGGCGGTGGTGCTGCCGGTGTCGCCCGGGCCATCCTGGAGAAAGGGATTTGAGGACATGTCAGTTTGCCTCCTGGCCGGCGGTCCGCGGCCAGCTCAATATGTGCATGCTGATGCCCAGGCGACGGCGGATGATGATGAACAGCAACAGCGCTTCCACACACATGGCGAATGCGGTTGCCATTGCCGCGCCTTCTATTCCGAAGACGGGGATCAGGGCGATGTTTCCGGCTATGTTGACGGCGAGCACGGCAAAATAGATCGCCGCGCAGATCTTCTGGTGTCCGGACATCGTCAACAGTGATTCCCCGGGGCCGATCAGGGCCTTTGCGGCGATGCCGGCAAAGAGGATGAACATGACCGGATAGCCGCCCGCGAAATCGGGGCCGAACAGCGACAGGAGAAATGGTCCGAGCGCGAGAACGATGCCGCCGACGAGCAGTGTCGGCCAGAATGTCCAACGTGCCGTGCTCGCGGCGAAACGGGCCAATTCCCCGCTTTGCGCTTCGACGACGAGCGTGGAGAAGCGCGGCGCCATTCCGGCCTTGATGGCGAAGAAGACGAAATGGACGAGCGCCATCGTCTTCGCGGCGGCGAAATAGGTTGCGACGAGATCGGGTTCGAGGAACAGGCCGACCATGATCACGTCGGCATTCGTCAGCAGATAGTAGAAGCCTTCCACCAGAAACAGCGGCATGGAAATGCGCAGCCAGTATCCAAGGTGTATTTCTCTTGGCCCTGTCTTGTAGCGCCGGCGCAGGCGGCGCCCGAGCAGGAGAAACTGGCCGGTGGTGGCGGAGTATGTCGCGATCAGCGCCGAGATCAATGCGGTTTTGGCATCGGCGCCGAATCCCAGCATCACCGCTATGAACATGACCAGAGGGATCATAACCGGGCGGACCAGATAGGTCGGGGTCAATGCCTGTATGCCCCAGTTGTTCGCCCTGGCCGTGCCTTCCATCGCGTCACCCAGAGCCAGCATGGGCAGCATGAAGGCGCCGAGGACAAGAGGTATGACATAGTAGCTGGTGATCAGGTCACCAAAGAAACAGATGAAGGTGATGCCGAGCGCTGCGATAATGCTTGCGCTTGCGAAGGAGAATACCCGCGATGTCAGGTATATGCCTCGGATCTTCGCGATCTCGCCGCGCGACTTGTACTGCGGGATGAAACGGATCAGCGTCGTGTGAAAGCCGAAGCAGGTGAGCGTCCCGATGATAAGCGACGTCACCCAGACGAAGACGAATATGCCGTATTCGAACTGGCCCATGAGGCGGGCGAGGAATATCTGCGACAGGAAAGCGATGCCGGCGCTCATGACTCTGATCGTGAACGCGATAAGTGACATGCGACGCGCTTCGCCATGGCCGTCATGGCCCTGGATCAATTTGTCGATCTGCCCGAAGATTCCAGTGCGGGATCTTCCCGCGTCGGCATCCGGCGCAAGCGCATCATCCGTTGTATTTTCAACCGTCGTACGCACGGTCTTTACCATTCCAAACTCGATACAGACGGCAAGTATCGCCCATGGCCGTTAAAAAACGGTTGGAATCGAGAGATTTTGTTGAATATCCCGATAAATAACTGTGCCGATTTGCGCCTGACGACACAGTTTGCGCCTGACGACACAGATCGTGCGTTACCGCAGCGAGTTCTGTCGCGCGGAATTCACGGAATGCTGTGGTGTATTGCTTTTCTGATACCAAAGATCAGGCACGCAGTTGCGTGAGTCGGGCCCATCCACCCGCGTCACAGACATCGCCACCCGCACTATTCCCAGGTGCTGAATAAAACACTATCTCGCCGGTGATCCACTGCGTGTCTTCAAAACTTCGTGAATACGCAAGTAAAGTGGCCCGATATCAGTTGAAAGAGCCGTGGCAATGCTTGTATTTCTTGCCCGATCCGCAAGGGCACGGTTCGTTGCGGCCGACCTTGCCCCATGTACCGGGATCGTTCGGATCGCGCTGCTCTGCGGGAACGACGCGGGATTGGGCCGGCGCCAGCGCCAAGCCTCCCCCCTGATCTTCCGGCTCCAGGAACTCGTCCTGGCCCGTCGTGGCGTCGACGTGGCGGCCTTCCATCTGTCGCGGCGGGGTCGGCTCGGGTGCGTCGGCCGCCTCGCGCACGAGCTCGACGCGCATGAGCTGGGCGGTGACCGTTTCGCGCAGGTTTGCCAGGAGGCTCTGGAACAGCTCGAAGGCCTCGGCCTTGTATTCCTGCAGCGGGTCGCGCTGCGCCATGCCCCGGAAGCCGATAACCGAACGCAGATGGTCGAGATTGACCAGATGTTCGCGCCACAAATGGTCGAGCGTCTGCAGAAGAATTGACTTCTCGACATAGGTCATGACTTCCGGTCCGAAACGCTCGGCGCGGTCCGCGGCGGCTTTTTCGGCCTCGGCCGACAGGCGTTCGCGGATATCGTCCTCAGCGATGCCTTCCTCGGCGGCCCACTGATCAACCGGAACATCGAGATTGAGGAACTTTTCGGTTTCCTCCTTCAATCCCGTCAGGTTCCACTGCTCCGCATAGGCGCGCTCGGGAACATTGCGGGCAACAACCGCCTCGACGACGTCCTGGCGCATGTCAGCGGTCGTTTCGCTGATGTCCTCGGCATCCATGAGCTCAAGACGCTGCTCGAAGATCACCTTGCGCTGATCGTTCATCACGTCGTCGAATTTCAGCAGGTTCTTGCGGATGTCGAAGTTGCGCGCCTCGACTTTCTTCTGGGCCCGCTCCAGCGCCTTGTTGATCCAGGGATGGACAATCGCTTCGCCTTCCTTGAGGCCAAGTTTCTTGAGCATTCCGTCCATCCGGTCGGATCCGAAAATGCGCATCAGATCGTCCTGCAGCGACAGGAAGAATTTCGAACGCCCCGGATCGCCCTGGCGGCCGGAACGGCCGCGCAGCTGATTGTCGATGCGGCGGCTTTCGTGACGCTCGGTCGCCAGAACGTAAAGTCCGCCCGCCGCCAGCGCCTTTTCCTTCAGCGCCTGAACCTCCTGGCGGATCTTTTCTTCCTTCGTCTGGCGTTCGGCCTCGTCCTCTATGCCTTCAAGCTCCTGCGACAGGCGCATGTCGACATTGCCGCCGAGCTGGATGTCGGTGCCGCGGCCGGCCATGTTCGTGGCGATTGTGATGGCGCCCGGCGCGCCGGCCTGGGCGATGATCATGGCCTCCTGCTCGTGATAGCGCGCATTGAGGACCTGGAAGTCCTTTACGCCCGAGCTTTTGAGGTGTTCGGCCAGAAATTCCGACTTTTCGATCGAGGTGGTTCCAACCAGCACCGGCTGCCCGCGTTCGCTCGCATCGCGTATCTCGGCAACGATGGCGGCGAATTTCTCCTCGGCCGTGCGATAAACCTCGTCATCCTCGTCGAGGCGCTGGATCGGCAGGTTCGTGGGGACTTCGATAACGCTCAGGCCGTAGATATTTCCGAATTCCTCGGCCTCCGTCGATGCCGTGCCGGTCATGCCCGCCAGTTTGGAATACATGCGGAAATAGTTCTGGAAGGTGATGGAGGCCAGCGTCTGGTTCTCGGGCTGAATGTCGACCTTTTCCTTGGCCTCCAGCGCCTGGTGCTGGCCTTCGGAGTACCGCCGGCCCGGCATCATGCGGCCGGTGAATTCGTCGATGATGACGATTTCGCCGTTGCGCACGATATAATCCTTGTCGCGGGTGAACAGCTTGTGCGCCTTCAGGGCGTTGTTGACGTGATGGACGACGGTGACATTGTCGACGTCGTAAAGGGCTTCCCCCTTGAGAAGGTCGGCTTCCCTCAACATTCCTTCGAGCTTTTCGGTGCCTTCCTCGGTGAAGGTCGCCGAGCGCTGCTTCTCGTCGATCTCGAAATCGCTGTCGTCGAGAAGCGGAATGAAGGTATCGATGGTGTTGTAGAGATCCGAGCGGTCGTCCAGCGGCCCCGAAATGATCAGCGGCGTGCGCGCTTCGTCGATGAGGATCGAATCCACCTCGTCGACGATCGCATAGTTGTGGCCGCGCTGGACCATCTGGCCGCGCTCATATTTCATGTTGTCGCGCAGGTAGTCGAAGCCGAGTTCGTTGTTCGTCGCGTAGGTGATGTCGCAGGCATAGGCGTCGCGGCGCTGCTCATCGTCCATTCCGTGCACGATGGTCGCCGTGGTCATGCCGAGGAAATTGTAGATCTTGCCCATCCACTCGGCGTCGCGGGTGGCAAGATAATCGTTGACGGTCACCACGTGGACGCCCTTTTCCTCCAGCGCGTTCAGATAGACCGGCAGCGTCGCGACAAGCGTCTTGCCTTCGCCGGTCTTCATTTCCGCGATGGAGTTTTCGTGCAGGATCATTCCGCCGATGAGCTGGACGTCGAAAGGGCGAAGGCCGAGGACGCGGCGCGACGCCTCGCGCACGGTGGCAAAAGCCGGAACCAGGAGGTCGTCAAGCTTGGCACCGTCCGCGAGCTGTTTGCGGAACTCGTCGGTGCGCGCGGCAAGCGCTTCGTCGCTCAGGGACTGCATCTCGCTTTCCAGGGCGTTGATCGCCTCAACACGGGGCCTGTAGGAGCGTATGCGGCGCTCATTTGACGACCCGAAGATCTTCTTGGCGATACCGCCGAACCTGACCATCAATGTGGTCCTTTCCTGCTTGTCGGGCAGACCTTTGCCGATCCGTCTGGGGCCCAAATGACGCGGTTTTGAAGCTGATCCGCCCGAAACTGAACTGGACGCGAGATTGCGTGACAGATAAGAGGGGGGGTGATCGATGTCAACGCCGCCGTGGCGCCGTTGGAATCGGTGCGTTGTGGCGGGCGACCCGATTCCGGCTTCAGTCGGCTCGGAAATCGGCTATTGGATGCAGTTTGTGGTCGTGGCCGCAACATCATGAAGAGGTTTTGATCATGTACGGAACAATGCCATGGCGGGCGGCTATCGTGGCGCTGTCGATCTGTGTCGCGGCCGGGGCGGCGGCGCAGGACGCAGAAGACAAGGTCATTGCGACCATCGGCGGAAAGCCGGTTTATCAGTCGGAACTGACCTTTGCCGAATCCGATCTCGACCCGCAGTTTTCCCGCCTTCCGGCCGATCAGCGCACGGCTGCCGCGCTCTCGGCCTTGCTTGACATCAAGCTGATGGCGCAGCAGGCCGAGAGCGTCGGGCTCGGCAATGATGAAGTGTTCCAGCGACGCCTCGCCTTTCTTCGCGACCGTGCCCTCCACAACGAGTATTTCAGAACCAGGGTGGTGGGCGGTCTGACCGAGGAGGCGGTGCGTGCGCGTTACGAGCAGGAAGTCGCCGCCACCGAACCGGAGCAGGAGGTCAAGGCGCGTCACATCCTGGTCGACAGCGAGGAACAGGCCAAGGGCATTATTGCCGACCTCGAGGCCGGAAAGGACTTTGTCGAACTCGCCAAGGAAAAATCCACCGGACCCAGCGGACCGCAGGGCGGGGACCTTGGATATTTCACCCGGGGACGGATGGTTCCGGAGTTCGAGGAAGCGGCCTTCGCGCTTGAGCCCGGCAGCTTCACCAAGGAGCCGATCAAGACCCAGTTCGGCTGGCACGTCATCAAGGTCGAGGACCGCCGCGACACGCCGCCGCCGCAGTTCGAACAGGTTGCCGACCAGATCAGGCGCGTGCTTTTGCAGGAGCAGTACCTGTCCCTGATCCAGGAAGCCCGTGAAGCCATCGAGGTCGACGTCACCGATCTGGAACTGCAGTCGCTGCTCGACAAGGCGAACGCGCAGGGCGAAAACTGACCGTATCTCAATCCGGAGCGGTTTGGACGCTCCCATGGCACAGCGAATAATGACCCATTCCGTTTCTCCATTGGCCCCGGACGTCCTGGCCGAACCGCCGGCGCTTGACGGCGTGCGTGTCGCGACGGCCGCGGCCGGCATCAAGTATGAGGGCCGGACAGACCTGATGGTGATGGTTTTCGATCGGCCGGCGTCCGTCGCCGGGGTGTTCACAAAATCGCTGTGTCCGTCGGCACCCGTCGAATTCTGCCGGAAAAACCTCTCCGGCGAACGGGCCCGCGCGCTGGTGGTCAATTCGGGCAACGCCAATGCCTTTACCGGCAAGAGGGGGGCGGAGGCGGCGCGGATCACCGCAGAGGCGGCCGCGGAAGCGGCCGGATGCACCCCGTCCGAGGTGTTTCTCGCTTCGACCGGCGTCATCGGCGAGCCGATGGATGCGGCGGCGTTCTCGACCACGCTCGCGGGACTGTGCGACAGCGCGGCGCCGGATGGCTGGCTGGACGCGGCGCGTGCGATCATGACCACGGACACCTATCCGAAGGTGGCGACGCGAACCGCGACCGTCAACGGTGTCGATGTCAGGATCAACGGGATCGCGAAGGGCGCCGGGATGATCGCTCCGGATATGGCGACCATGCTGTCCTTCGTGGTGACCGATGCGGATATCTCCTCCGGCGTGCTTCAGGCGCTTTTGTCGGAAGGTGTCGAGGATACGTTCAATGCGATCACCGTGGACAGCGACACATCGACCTCCGACACGGTCATGCTGTTTGCGACCGGGACCGCGCGCAAGGCGGCGGCAGGGCGCATCGGGGATGTCCGGGACGAGGCGCTTTCGGGGTTCAGAACGGCGCTCTTCGATCTTTTGAAGGATCTCGCGCATCAGGTCGTCAGGGACGGCGAAGGCGCGCGCAAGATGGTCGAGATCACCGTGCGCGGCGCGCGCAGCGACGGGGCGGCCAAGATCATTGCGCTTTCGGTGGCCAATTCGCCTCTCGTCAAAACCGCCGTCGCCGGCGAGGATGCGAATTGGGGCCGCATTGTCATGGCGGTCGGCAAAGCCGGACAGGCAGCAGACCGCGACCGGCTCAAAATCTGGTTCGGAGACGTGCGCGTGGCCGTCGATGGCGAACGCGATCCGGACTACAGCGAAGAGGCGGCTGCGGCCGTCATGAAGCAACCGAAGATCGATATTGCCGTCGATGTCGGCGTCGGCAGCGGCGAGGCGACCGTGTGGACGTGTGATCTGACGAAGGACTATGTGGCGATCAACGGCGATTATCGAAGTTGAGGAAAAGATGCGGGCGTCGGGATTTGGCCGGCATTGCCCCGGATCGCTCATCGGCGGGGCGGGGTAGTGCGATGCACGAGCTAGCAAGCGTTCGACGTCTGGAGGCGTTGGGCTTTCGGGCCTGGCCGGCTGCATCCATCCAGTATGACGGCAGTTGGCAGATCCGGCTGACGGCGGGTCACCCGTCCAAACGGCTGAATTCGGTCAATCCTCTCGATCCGTCCGATCACCGCGATGTCGAAAAGCGGGTCGAACGGGCGGCACAGCGTTTCAGGGCTTACGGCCGTCCGCTGGTGTTCCGGCAATCGCCGCTCGCACCGCCTCAGCTCGATGCCTATTTCGACGCCCATGGCTGGCGCCGGTTTGAGGAAACGAGGGTGATGATGGCGCAGATCGACCATCTCGACCTCGACGCCGTCCTCGATCACCTGCCCATTCGCGAGATCGGGCGCTATGTCGACGCATCCATCCGGGTTCACGGCCGCGACAGGGCGCTCAAGCCCGGACTGACGGAAGTGCTGAGTTCGATCCGGCCGGAAGCCGGGTTCTTTGTCATCGAGGAGGCCGGATCGGGGCCGGTGGCGACGGCGCTTTGCGTCCATGACAATGATATGGCCGGCATTTTCGAGCTTGCCACCCGCGACGGCAGCCGGCGCAAGGGGCATGGCCGGGAGGTCGTCACGGCGGCGTTGCGGTGGGCGCGCATGCGCGGGGCAGAAAAGGCCTGGCTCCAGGTCGAGGCCGACAATGTCGCCGCCGTCGGCCTCTATGAGAGCTTCGGGTTTCAGGAAACCTACCGTTACGACTATCGTCAGGCCCCGGAGGACGCGAACGATGAATGAACGGGCGATCATCCTCGTGGCCGCCTGCGCGCTGGTCGACGCCGATGGCCGGGTGCTGATTGCGCAGCGGCCGCCGGGCAAGAGCATGGCCGGTCTCTGGGAGTTTCCGGGGGGCAAGGTGGAAGCCGGAGAAACCCCGGAGGAAACGGTCATTCGCGAGCTCGAGGAGGAGCTCGGCATTACGACGAAGCCCGCGTGCCTGGCGCCATTGACATTCGCGAGCCACGGATACGAGGATTTTCATCTTCTCATGCCGCTTTACGTCTGCCGCCGCTTCTGGGGCACGGCCCGGGCGCAGGAAGGACAGGCCCTCAAATGGGTCCGGCCACGGGACCTCAGGGACTATCCGATGCCGGCCGCCGATGAGCCGTTGATTCCCTATCTCATCGATCTTTTGTAGAAATTACCGGAAATAGGGGGTCGGGCGTCCGGCGCCGGTTGCCAGGGTCTGGCAGGCCTGGACCGTTCCCGAGGAAAAGATGAAGTGGTGGGGCCGCACCGGGAACCTGAAACTGGTGCTTTGCGAAATGGATGTGCGTGTCGGAGGACAATACCGGTATGGCATGACGGCGGCCGGCGACACACAGGTGAGCGAGGCGGCGCACGGCTCCTACCGGGTTGTCGAGAAGGAAAGACGCCTGGTCTATTCGTGGACCTGGGCCGGCGATGATCCGAGCGTCCGCGACACGCTGGTTACCGTTACCTTTGAGAGCATTGACGCGAATGCGACGCGGGTGACCGTGACCCACGAGCGGCAGCCGAAACCGCCTTGAAGCCGGTCGCAAGGTGCGCGCCGGGCACGATCGGCCGTGCCGCGAGGCGTCGCCGTGCCGGCGCGCGCCTGTTTTGGATGGAGCCGTTAATCAATTATTCAGCATAATACCAGATAGTTGGGTCTTGGGGCGTGTGTACAGGGGCTCGGTCATGGGCAACGACGATTTTTGGTCTTCGGTATATTCGGCTTCATCCGAAAACAAACGCCAGGGGCGCTACAGCATTGTCCGGATGGCCTTGCTTTTCGGTTCCGCGGCGGTCGCGCTCGCTCTCATTATTCCGTCGATGATCGACACATCTTCCAATGATTGGGAGCTTTTAAGCAGCAGCCGTGGCCTTGATTACACGACGACGGCGACTGCGCGCCGGTCACGGGAATACACCATACAGCGTTCCGTGCTGCAGCCTTCGGCCAGTTCCGTCTGCATCATCGAGCCCAACGGGCGGCAAACGGGCGATTGCTGAACGGTTGAAACCAATTCGGGTTCTTGGTTAACGAATTGGCTCACGCCCGCGCCGGGAAAATTAATTTGTCGGCTTTGAATTAAAGTCTCCCGCCTGTCTTTTTGTCCGGTCAACCGTGTTTGTTAGGATGTTTGCAAGAGGTGAAGCTTACAGTCTCTGTCAAAAGTTTGCGGGCAGATGAGAGCGAACCATGAATCATTTGAAGCGTTATCTGGAATGTGAGAGTGGGGCCACGGCAATCGAATATGGGCTCATTGCTGTCATCGTGTCGATTTCGATTGTCGCCGCGGCCACTGGAATTGGCGATCAGCTGGTGGTCGTATTTGAGCGTATTGCGACGACCCTCAGAGACGCTGTTACTTGAACGAGCCCTTCCGGCCTCGTGATCAGAGTTTGTGTTCCCGGCTTCCGAGTGCCGCGGCCAGGCTGGCTTTGGCCGAACCCGGCGCGAGCGGCTTCTGCTGGCTCGCATGGGGTTTCCAACCGGACATATACAATATGTCGAATGTCGCCCTGATGCGTCCGTCGGGATCGGCGAACCGCTCGGCGTAAATCTCCGCCGCGCGCAGAAACAGGGCCTTGCGTGCCGGTTTCCTGCTGCGGGCGACAAGCGGGTTCGACATGCCCATGTTCCGCAGATCGTGCATCAGCGCGAACATGTGATCATAACGGACCGTATAGGTTTCGGCATCGACCACGGGAAGCGCGAAGCCCGCCCGCTGCAGGAGCATTCCGCAATCGCGCACATCGGCAAAGGGCATGACGCGCGGGCTCACACCGCCGGTCTGCCCGCTCTCCGCCGCGATCAGCGCCTCGCGCAACTCCGCCAAGGTGCCCGCGCCGGGCATGGCCGCGAGCAACAATCCGTCGGATTTGAGCGCGCGGTTGATCTGCAACAGGATGCCCGGCAAATCGTCGATCAAATGCAGGGACAGCGGAGAGACAACAAGCCCGATCGTGTCATCGGCGACCGGCAGCATCTCCAGGTCCGAAACGATCCCGACGCTATTCTGGCTCTCAAGAATCCGCCCGTCCTGCTCGATACGGACGACATTGTCGGCTTTGGTGCTGTCGATGATCAGTTCCGCCGTTGCGCGCGTGTGCGCATGCAGCGCGAGAGCGAGTTTAAACCTGCGCTCGACGGCGGCGAGGCGTTCGCCGAGCTCGCGTACAACGATATCCAGAAGGAAATCCGCACCCTCGGCCTTGCGCCGCAGTGCCCGCAGCCGGTTTGTGCGAACCAGTTTGGTATCAAACAGCCGACCGGCTTCCATTGCACCTGCCCGTGATCGTTGTATTGTCCGTCATATGGCGTCCAGTTCGTTCAATTCCACAACATTGTCAATCGGCGCATGGCTGCGCGGGTGGACCAGGCGCGCAGGCGAGATTGTCTATCCGCCGATCTGTGCGGGATGCGGAGCATTTTCAGGCAGTCATGGCGGGTTGTGCGGGCAATGCTGGGGCAAAGTGGCCTGGATCGAAAAGCCCGTCTGCGATGTGCTGGGCTCGCCCCTGCCCTTCGATGCCGGGGATGGCGTGCTGAGTGCCGATGCGATCGCCGATCCGCCGCCCTTCGCGAAGGCGCGATCCGCGGTGCTTTATGACGACATCGCCAGGTCGATCGTTCACCGCTTCAAGTACAAGGACCGCACCGATCTTGCCGAGATGATGGCGCGGTGGATGATGCGGGCCGGTGCCGAGATAACTGCCGACGCCGATGTGATCGTGCCGGTTCCGTTGCACCGGGGCCGCCTGCTGTCGCGGCAGTTCAACCAGTCGGCCGAGCTCGCGCGGGCGGTGGCGCGCCAGACGGGCCTGTCCTACCTGCCGGCAACGCTTTTGCGCATTCGTGCCACGCGCAGGCAAGTCGGGCTGGGGGCTTCGGCGCGTGCGGACAATGTCCGGCGGGCGTTTTCGATCCCGCCGAAAAGGCGGCGCGATGTGAACGGAAAGTCCGTTTTGCTGGTGGATGACGTCTACACGACCGGCGCGACCGTGAAATCCGCGGCCCGCGAGCTTACGCGGGCGGGTGCGGACAGGGTTTTTGTCCTTACCTTCGCCAGGGTTGCCCCCGGGTATTTGTAGGCCCTATATGGTCTGACAAGCGAAACATGTCAGCTGTCCGCAGCGCCAACAGGAGACATCTATGGCCGAGGTGACGATCTACACGCGGCAATTCTGCGGATTTTGCACCGCCGCAAAACGATTGCTGGAACAAAAGGGCGTCTCCTACACGGAACACGATGCGACCTTTTCGACGGCGCTGAAGCAGGAAATGGTGCAGCGGGCGCACGGTCGCGCCACGTTCCCGCAGATTTTCATCGGCGATGTCCATGTCGGCGGCTGCGACGAGCTGCACGCGCTTGAGCGCAGCGGGAAACTGGACAATCTGCTGCAAACGGCGGCCTGACGCCGCCGCGAAGGAGTTGACGGTGAACGGGCACATATTTCGGGCGGCGGCGATCCAGATGCGCTCAAGCATGGACCCCGAGCGCAACATCAAGGACCTTCGGGACGCCGTGCGACAGGCCGCCGGTCTCGGCGCCGACTATGTCCAGACCCCCGAAATGACCGGAGCGCTGGTGCGCGACCGGGCCGGCCTTGCCGCGATCCTCAAGGACGAGGCCGACGATCCGGTCGTTGCCGCGGCAAGCGATCTTGCCCGCGAACACCGCATCCACCTCCAGATCGGATCAACCGCCATCGCCGCTGCCAACGGCAAGGCGGCCAATCGCGGCTACCTGTTCGATCCGGCGGGCGCGCTGGTGGCGCGTTACGACAAGATCCACATGTTCGACGTCGATCTGGACAATGGCGAGAGCTGGCGTGAAAGCCAGTCCTACGAGCCCGGAACGAAGGCCGTTCTGGCGCAATTGCCGTTTGCCGTTCTGGGGTTCGGCATCTGCTACGACGTCAGATTTCCAGAGCTGTTCAAGGCGCTTGCCATGTCCGGCGCCGATGTCCTGACCGTTCCGGCGGCCTTTACCCGGCAGACGGGCGAGGCGCACTGGCATACGCTGCTGCGCGCGCGGGCAATAGAAAACGGCGCCTTTGTCGTCGCCGCGGCGCAGGGCGGACCGCATGAGGACGGACGCGAAACCTACGGGCATTCACTTATTGTTGATCCTTGGGGCGGTATCATCGCCGAGGCCGATCACGATGAGCCGGCGGTCATTACCGCCGATATCGACCGGTCTTTAAGCCGGGCGGCACGCGGCAAGGTGCCGAACCTGAAGAACCACCGCGCTTTTGAGCTGGCCTTGACCGAGGCCGCCGGCAAAGCCGAGATTGATGCATGATCAAGTTTGACCTCATCTGCGACGAACAGCACAGGTTCGAGGCCTGGTTCTCAAGCAATTCGGATTTTGAGAAGCAGCGCGACGGCAAGCTGGTGGAGTGTCCGCATTGCGGTTCGGTCAATGTGGACAAGGCGCTGATGGCGCCTTCGGTCTCGACCGCCCGCAGCAAGGAAGCCTCCGTTCAACTGGCGATGAGCACCACGCAGAAAGCCGCGATGGAGCAATTGCGTCAGGCGGTGAAGACAATTCGCGACAATTCCGAGGATGTGGGCGAGCGTTTTCCGGAAGAGGCGCGCAAGATTCACTATGGCGAGAGCGAGGAGCGCGGCATTATCGGCCAGGCCAAGCCCGATGAGGTCAAGTCGCTGCTCGAAGAGGGTGTCGGCGTCGCGCCCTTGCCGGATCTGCCGGAAGACAAGAACTGACGGGTGCGGCGCTATTTTTGCCGCGCGGCCAGCATCATGTAATTGACGTCCATGTCGCGTGACAGGTTCCAGTTGTCCGACAACGGGCTGTAGAACACGCCCGTGCGATCGATGATCCGCATGCCGGAGCGGCCGACGGGCGTTTCGATTTCCTCGGGACGCACCAGCTTTTCATACTGGTGCGTACCGCGCGGCAGCCCGCGCAGGACATATTCCGCACCGACAATGGCGAGCGCCAGGGCCTTGAATGTCCGGTTGATCGTCGCGACGAACATCAGCCCGCCGGGGCGGACCATGCCGGCGCAGGCGGTCAGGAACAAATCCACATCGGCCACGTGTTCGACCACTTCCATGTTGAGCACGATATCGAACGTCTCGCCGTCAGCGGCCAGCGCCTCGGCGGTGACGGGCCGGTAGTCCACGTCCACACCGCTCTGGGCCGCGTGAATCCTGGCAATCTCGATATTGGTCTCCGACGCATCGGCGCCGAGAACCTCGGCGCCCATGCGTGCCATCGGCTCGCTCAAAAGGCCGCCGCCGCAGCCGATATCGAGCACGCGCAGGCCGGCAAGCGGCCGCGGTGATTTGGGATCGCGCCCGAACTGTGCACAGGCCCGGTCCCTGATATATTCCAGGCGCACCGGATTGAATTTGTGGAGCGGGCGGAACTTGCCGGTCGGATCCCACCATTCTGACGCCATGGCCGAAAACCTGTCGATTTCCGCTTGGTCTATTGTTGTTCCTTCGGTGCTGCTCATGGCCGGTCTCCTGCGGTCCGGACCCATCAAGTCGGCCGAACGGTGTGGAAAGTCAAGAGCGGCATTTGCGCCCATACGAGCCGGGCCGCAACTTGCAGGCGGCCGGGTTTTTGTTTATGAGATCGGCGCTGCCGCTCGCGTTCGACGAGCGGTTTGGTTTATGCGCACCCCGCATCGCGAAATGCTCTAACCTTGCTCCTGGGAGTCCGGTCTGACCGATGGCCCGCATTGTCATGAAATTCGGCGGCACGTCCGTGGCCGATCTCGAGCGCATTCGCAACGTCGCGCGGCATGTCAGGCGGGAGGTCGATGCGGGGCACGAGGTTGCCGTCGTCGTGTCGGCGATGGCCGGCAAGACCAACGAGCTTGTGGAATGGACGCGTGAGGCGTCGGCGCTTCATGATGCGCGCGAATACGACGCCGTGGTCGCTTCCGGTGAACAGGTCACATCCGGCCTTCTGGCCATCACGCTTCAGTCCATGGGCGTCAATGCGCGTTCATGGCAGGGATGGCAGCTTCCGATCAGGACCAACAATGCCCATGGCGCCGCCCGGATCCTCGACATTGACGGGACGGAGCTGATCCGCCGCTTCGGCGAAGGCCAGGTGGCGGTGGTCGCCGGCTTCCAGGGCATCGGCCCGGACAACCGCATCGCCACGCTGGGGCGCGGCGGTTCCGATACGAGCGCCGTGGCCATCGCCGCCGGGGTGAAAGCGGACCGGTGCGACATATATACGGATGTGGACGGCGTTTACACGACCGACCCGCGGATCGAGCCTGCCGCGCGGCGGCTGAGAACCATCGCGTTCGAGGAAATGCTCGAGATGGCGTCCCTCGGCGCCAAGGTCCTTCAGGTCCGCTCCGTTGAACTGGCGATGGTCCACAAGGTCCGCACCTTCGTGCGCTCCAGCTTTACCGAGCCGGATGCGCCCGGAATGGATGACTTCGACAACCCGCCCGGCACGTTGATTTGTGATGAGGATGAGATCGTGGAACAGGAAGTCGTAACCGGCATTGCCTATACCAAGGATGAGGCGCAGATTTCGCTGCGGCGCGTCGCGGATCGGCCCGGCGTGTCGGCAGCGATTTTCGGACCGCTGGCGGAGGCCAATATCAATGTGGACATGATCGTCCAGAACATCTCCGAGGACGGCACGGCGACCGACATGACCTTCACGATCCCGACGGGCGATATGGAGAAAGCCGTCGGCGTCTTGGAAAAGGCGCGTGAGGCGATCGGCTTCGATGCGGTCCAGAGCGAGCAGGGACTGGTCAAGGTTTCGGTGATCGGCATCGGCATGCGCAGCCATGCGGGCGTCGCGGCCACGGCGTTCAAGGCGCTTGCCGAAAAGGGCATCAACATCAAGGCCATCACAACGTCGGAGATCAAGATATCGATCCTGATCGACGGCGCCTATGCGGAGCTTGCCGTGCGCACTTTGCATTCGGTCTACGGCCTCGATAAAACTTAACGATCCGCGATACCCGCTCCGCGGGCCGTGAAATGAAAACGGAGAGCGAAAGCGCGATGAGAGACCCATCGGCCGGTCCCCGCGTCATGCTGAGACGGCTGCGCGAGCTGATGGCGGAGCCGCTCGAGCCGCAGGAGCGGCTCGACCGGATCGTGCGCCAGATCGCCCAGAACATGGTCGCCGAAGTCTGCTCCTTCTACGTGCTGAGGGCAGACGGCGTGCTGGAGCTCTACGCCACCGAGGGCCTCAATCCCGGAGCGGTGCACCTTGCACAGCTCAAGATGGGGCAGGGTCTTGTCGGCACCATCGCCGCCGGCGCCCGGCCGCTCAGCCTGTCGGACGCCCAGTCGCACCCCGCCTTTACCTATCTGCCGGAAACCGGGGAAGAGATTTTCCACTCGTTCCTCGGCGCTCCCATCCTTCGTGCCGGCCGGACGCTCGGGGTTCTGGTCATCCAGAACAAGGCGATGCGCAATTATCGCGAGGATGAGCTCGAAGCGCTCGAAACCACGGCGATGGTTCTGGCCGAAATGATCGCGACCGGGGACCTGAAGAAGGTGACCCGTCCCGGCATCGAGCTGGATCTGAGCCGCCCGGTCACCATTGAGGGGGACGCCTATTCGGATGGTATCGGCCTTGGTTACGCGGTGCTGCACGAGCCGCGCATCGTGGTCACCGAACTGCTGAACGAGGACATCGACAGCGAGCTTGCGCGGCTCGAGGATTCGCTGGATTCGCTGCGTATATCGATCGACGACATGCTGTCGCGTCGCGACGTGCCGATGGAAGGCGAGCACCGGGCGGTGCTTGAGGCCTATCGCATGTTCGCCCATGACCGGGGCTGGGTGCGCAAGCTGGAGGAGGCCATCCGCAACGGTCTGACCGCGGAAGCCGCGGTGGAGAAGGTCCAGAGCGACATGCGCGCGCGCATGATCCACATGACCGATCCCTATCTGCGCGAGCGCCTGCACGATTTCGATGATCTCGCCAACCGGCTTTTGCGGCAGCTCACGGGCTTCAACGTCAAGGCGCATGAGGACGAGTTTCCCGATGCCGCGGTGGTCGTGGCGCGCGCCATGGGAGCGGCGGAACTGCTGGATTATCCCCGCTCCAAGGTCCGCGGGCTTATTCTCGAGGAAGGCTCCGTCACAAGCCATGTGGTCATCGTGGCGCGGGCGATGGGCATTCCCGTCGTCGGTCAGGCCTCGGGCGTTGCTTCGATGACGGAAAACGGCGATTCGATCATCGTCGACGGCGATGACGGCAAGGTGCATCTGCGTCCCATGGCGGACCTGGAAAGCGCCTATGCGGAGAAGGTGCGCTTCAGCGCGCGGCGTCAGGAGCAGTACCGTGCCCTGCGCTCGGTTGATCCGCTAACCCGGGACGAGGTGCCGATCACGCTGCAGATGAATGCCGGCCTGCTGGTCGATCTGCCGCAGCTCGAGGAATCGGGTGCGGACGGCGTCGGCCTGTTCCGTACCGAACTGCAGTTCATGATCGCCTCGACCATGCCCAAGGTGGAGGAACAGGAGCAGTTCTATCGCAGTGCCCTCAAGCAGGCGAAGGGCAAGCCCATCACATTCCGCGCGCTTGATATCGGCGGCGACAAGGTGATCCCCTATTTCAGGGCCGCACATGAAGAGAATCCGGCGCTCGGCTGGCGCGCCATGCGTCTGGCGCTGGACCGCCCCGGCATCCTGCGGATGCAGTTGCGGGCGCTGCTTCGCGCCACCGCCGGCGGGGAACTCAAGCTGATGTTCCCGATGGTGACCGAGATCAGCGAGTTCCGGGCGGCCCGCGCGCTCGTCAACAAGGAGGTCAATCACCTGTCCCGGTTCGGATACGATCTGCCGCGCAAACTGGAACTCGGCGCGATGCTCGAGGTTCCGAGCCTGATGTGGCAGCTCGATGAGCTGATGGCGGAAGCCGATTTTGTTTCGGTCGGCTCGAACGATCTTTTCCAGTTCACCATGGCCAGCGATCGCGGCAATGCACGTGTCAGCAACCGTTTCGATCCGCTGGGGCGGACATTCCTTCGCATCCTGCGCCAGATTGTGCTTGCTTCCGAGGTTTCCGGGACGCCTCTGACCCTGTGCGGCGAACTCGCCGGCCGGCCGCTTTCCGCCATGGCCCTCATCGGCATCGGGTTCCGGTCCATATCCATGTCGCCAGCCGGTATCGGCCCGGTCAAGTCCATGTTGCTTGCGCTGGAAGCTGACAAGCTGTCGCAAATGCTGCTGCCGGCACTTGAAGACGACGATCCGGAGTTTACGGTGCGTGAACTCCTGACCGACTTTGCCGACTCAAACGGCATTCCGCTTTAACCGCCGAGATCTGATGATGGCAAAACTACCGCTTGAGAAGATGCGCGAGCTGGAAAACCGCTTTGAGGAAATCGAAGCGCGCATGGCTCAGGGCCCCGAAGCCGATGTCTATGTGAAGCTTGCATCGGAATATTCGGAGCTGGAGCCCGTTGTCGCGACGATCCGCAACCACGCCAAAACCATCGCCGAGATCGACGATCTGAAATCCATGCTTTCGGATGCGGATACCGATGACGAGATGCGCAGTCTGGCGGAGCTCGAACTGCCTGAACTTGAGGAACGTATCGGCCGGCTGGAGCAGGACATGCGGATCATGCTGCTGCCCAAGGATGCGGCGGATGACAAAAGCGCGATCTTGGAAATCCGTGCCGGCACCGGCGGTTCCGAGGCCGCGCTTTTTGCCGGCGACCTGTTCCGCATGTATGAGCGCTACGCCGCCTCCCATGGCTGGAAAGTCGAGGTGATGAGCGCCAGCGAGGGGGAAGTCGGAGGCTACAAGGAAATCGTCGCGTCGATCACCGGGCGCGGCGTGTTCGCGCGGCTGAAGTTCGAATCCGGCGTGCACCGGGTTCAGCGTGTGCCTGAAACCGAATCGGGCGGCCGCATCCACACATCCGCCGCCACCGTTGCCGTGCTTCCGGAAGCTGAAGATATCGATGTCGAAATTCGCAATGAAGACATACGCATCGATACGATGCGCGCGTCAGGCGCCGGCGGACAGCACGTCAACACGACCGATTCCGCCGTGCGCATAACACATGTGCCGACCGGTATCGTCGTGACGCAGGCGGAAAAATCGCAGCACCAGAACCGGGCGCGCGCCATGCAGATTCTCAGGGCAAGGCTTTTCGATCTGGAGCGCCAGCGCGCCGAGAGCGAGCGTTCGGCGGAAAGAAAGAGCCAGGTCGGCTCCGGAGACCGGTCCGAGCGGATCCGGACCTATAATTTCCCCCAGGGGCGGGTGAGCGATCACCGCATCAACCTTACGCTCTACAAGCTTGACCGCATGATGATGGGCGAGATCGACGAGGTGGTCGACGCGCTGATTGCCGACCATCAGACTGATCTGCTTGCTTCCCTTGGCGAGACTTCCGGTGCATGAGCCGGACGGGTGTCCGCCTTGGATGAGATGACCCGAAGCGCATTGATCAAGGAACTGTCGGCGCGCTTTGAGCGGGCGCATCTGCCGCAGCCGCGGGACGATGCCCGGGCGCTGGTGTGCGGATTGCTCGATCTCGAACTGACGGATCTGGTTCTTGAGGGCGAACAGATCGTGTCCGGGCGCGATGTGGCGCGCCTCTTCGATGCGGCGCTGCGCCGATGCGCGCATGAGCCGGTTCACCGTATCCTCGGCCGGCGCGGCTTTTACGGCCGCGAATTTGTGCTTTCGGCCGAAACGCTGGAGCCGCGTCCGGATACGGAAACGCTGGTCTCGGCCGTGCTTCCGCTTGCCCGTTCCGCCATCGCCGGCGGCGGCCGCTGCCGCATTGTCGACCTTGGAACCGGAAGCGGTGTCATCGCCCTGACCCTGCTTTGCGAATTGCCTGGGACGGATGCGACCGGAACCGACATTTCGCGGGATGCCCTGGCAACGGCGCGCCGCAATGCCGAGCGCCTCGGGGTCGCGGAGCGGTTCAGCACTGCCTGCGGCGACTGGTTCGATGCGCTCGAAGGCGAATTCGATCTTGTTGTGTCCAACCCGCCCTATATCCGACGCGATGCCGTCGCAACGCTTGATCCGGATGTGCGCGGCTTTGATCCCGTCGCCGCGCTCGATGGCGGGCCGGACGGGCTGGATGCCTATCGCTCGATTGCTGCGGGAGCGGGGTCTCACCTGACCGCCGGTGGCTGTATCGCCGTCGAAACCGGATATGATCAGCAGGCGGCCGTCGAGGCGATTTTTCAAGATTGCGGTTTTGGATGCCTCGAGCGTGTTCGGGATTTCGGCGGCAACGACCGGGTCCTGATATTTGGCCGGGAACGCGGCCAATGACCGGGCCCCGTGCACACAGCGGAAAACGTGCTTGTCGTGAGCTGCCATCCGCTTGAGGGCAGCCTTTGCCGCATGCTTTGCGATCGGGTGATCGAACGGATTGGCGCATCGCAACACAAAATTAACCATCTCGACCTTTATCGGGCCGGTTCGATCCGCTCACCGGTCGTGAAAAGCGATAAATCAACGTGATCGCAGCAGGCTGGCCTTGCGGTCTAAGTAAATCGAATTAGATAAAGAAAAGGCTTGGAATCGACGGCAAACCACGCTAATTTCGCCTCAGTGCTGGACATATGGTCATCACCATAGATTCGATCCTCAAGGATTGGTTCGCGTTTCGCTTCGGTGACACTGATCGACCATCAGCAACAGAATCTGCCCTTGTATGAATGTGAAGCGGAAAGAGCGCAAGCGCACATCCTTATGCGGCCTGCAGCATGACAGCCGAATAGTGATTTCAACAGCCGGTGCAGAACGAGCAATCCGATAACAGGACAATTTCAGGTGAGTGACGTATGAGGTCAGGACAGCAGAACAAACGCGGTCGCGGGCGTAACAATAATCAACGAAAAAGCGGCAATCCGCTTTCGCGTACCTACGACAGCACCGGTCCTGACGTAAAGATTCGCGGCACGGCTCAGCACATTGCCGATAAATATGCGGCGATGGCGCGCGATGCGCTTGGCGCGGGCGACACGGTGATGGCTGAAAACTACCTGCAGCACGCCGAACACTATAACCGCATCATCGCCGCCGCGCAGGCGCAGATACAGGAGCGCTATCAGCGCGACGACCGCGACAATGCCGAGCGTGAGCAGGCCCAGCCCGAAAGCGCCAACACACCTGCCGAGTCCGGCGAGCGGGAGACGGTCGAGGCCGCGGTTGACGGTTCAGGACCGCAGCCGGTGATTTCCGGAACGCCCGCAGAGGTGGCGATCGGCGAGGAATCCATGCAGCCTTCACGACGCACGTCGACACGCCGGCGTGCGACCGCCCGTCCAAGACGCCCCCGCAACGCGGAAAACGGCGCCGGCGGTGAGGAGATAAACGGGAGCGGAGGTGCAACTGAGGGCAGCGCGACTGCCGCGTCATCCGAAGCTCCGGAAACCACACCGGAAGTGGCGGCTGTGGCACGCGACGCCTGACGGCGACTTTTATCCTGATTTCAAACGCCCGGCTTGCCGGGTGTTTTGCGTTTCGGGGTGCAAACGCTGCGACAACTTGGCTCTACTAGACATCCGTCAAATTGAAATCCGGGGTTGAATGAACCGTGTTACAATTCCCATATTATCAATAGCCATGGCCCGCCGGAATCGGGGGTCAATCCGGATCCATCGTTCCGCGCCGCAAGCCGGGCGGGACATGACAAGGAGACAATTGCATGAATATGGAAAAATACAGTGAGAGGGTGCGCGGTTTTCTGCAGTCGGCGCAAACCTATGCGCTGGCCGAGGGGCATCAGCAGTTCACGCCCGAGCACATTCTGAAAGTTCTGCTCGACGACCCGGAAGGGATGGCCGCATCGCTCATCGAACGCGCCGGCGGGCGCGCGGATGACGCGCGGATCGCCGTCGATGCCGCACTTGCCAAACTGCCCAAAGTGTCGGGCGGCAACGCACAGATCTATCTTGCCCAGCCGCTGGCCAAAGTGTTCGCGACAGCCGAGGAAGCGGCGAAGAAGGCGGGCGACAGTTTCGTGACCGTCGAGCGGCTTTTGCTGGCGCTGACGATCGAAAAGTCCGCGTCAACGGCCGAGATTCTTGAAAAGGCTGGCGTGACGGCCCAGGGCCTCAACCAGGCGATCAATGAGATCCGCAAAGGCAGGACCGCTGATTCCGCCAGTGCGGAAGAGGGCTATGACGCCCTGAAGAAATATGCCCGCGATCTGACCGAGGAAGCGCGCGAGGGCAAACTCGACCCGGTGATCGGGCGTGACGATGAGATTCGCCGTACGATCCAGGTCCTTTCCCGTCGGACCAAGAACAATCCGGTGCTGATCGGTGAGCCCGGAGTGGGTAAAACCGCCATCGCCGAGGGGCTCGCCCTGCGGATCGTCAATGGCGATGTTCCCGAATCGCTCAAGGACAAGCAATTGCTCGCCCTCGATATGGGCGCGCTGATCGCCGGTGCGAAATATCGCGGCGAGTTCGAGGAGCGGCTGAAATCAGTCCTCTCGGAAGTGCAGGCCGCCGCCGGAAATATCATCCTTTTCATCGACGAGATGCACACGCTTGTCGGGGCCGGAAAAGCCGACGGGGCAATGGACGCCTCAAACCTTTTGAAACCGGCGCTTGCGCGCGGCGAACTGCATTGTGTCGGGGCGACCACGCTGGATGAATACCGCAAGCATGTGGAGAAGGATGCGGCTCTTGCCCGCCGCTTCCAGCCGGTCTTTGTCGAGGAGCCGACGGTTGAGGATACGATCTCGATCCTGCGCGGCATCAAGGAAAAATACGAGCAGCATCACAAGGTGCGGATCTCCGATTCGGCCCTCGTTTCGGCGGCGACGCTTTCCAACCGTTACATCACCGACCGCTTCCTGCCGGACAAGGCCATCGACCTTGTCGACGAGTCCGCGTCCCGGCTGCGCATGCAGGTGGATTCCAAACCGGAAGAACTCGACGAGCTGGACCGGCGCATCATCCAGTTGAAAATCGAGCGCGAAGCGCTGCTGAAAGAGACCGACAACGCATCGAAGGACCGGCTTGAAAAGCTCGAAATCGACCTGGCGGCGCTTGAGGAGAAGGCGGACTCCCTGACCGCCATATGGCAGTCGGAGAAGCAGAAGCTGGGCCTTGCCGCCGAGTTGAAGAAGCAACTGGACGACGCCCGCAATGCGCTCGCCATCGCGCAGCGCAATGGCGAGTTCCAGCGCGCCGGTGAGCTTGCCTATGGCGAGATACCGGAGCTTGAGCGCAAGCTCGAGGAAGCCGAGACCGAAGGCGAAGGCAAATCGGCCATGGTCGAAGAGACCGTGACGCCGGACCATATCGCCCATGTGGTTTCGCGCTGGACCGGGATTCCGGTTGACAAGATGCTGGAGGGCGAGCGCGACAAGCTCTTGCGCATGGAAGACGAACTGTCCAGGCGGGTCGTCGGCCAGGGCGAGGCCGTCCAGGCCGTTTCCAAGGCCGTGCGCAGGGCGCGGGCCGGACTTCAGGACCCGAACAGGCCGATCGGCTCGTTCATATTCCTCGGGCCGACGGGCGTCGGCAAGACCGAGCTGACGAAGGCCCTGGCGAACTTCCTGTTCGACGACGAGACGGCCATGGTCCGCATGGACATGTCGGAATTCATGGAGAAGCATTCGGTCGCCCGCCTGATCGGAGCGCCTCCCGGCTATGTCGGATATGAGGAGGGCGGGGCGCTCACCGAGTCCGTGCGCCGCCGGCCCTATCAGGTCGTGCTGTTCGACGAGATCGAAAAGGCGCATCCGGATGTCTTCAATGTCCTGCTGCAGGTGCTCGATGACGGCCGCCTGACCGACGGCCAGGGCCGCACGGTCGACTTCCGCAACACGCTCATCATCATGACCTCGAACCTGGGCGCGGAATATCTGACAAACCTTGCCGAGGGGCAGGATGTGGATGCGGTCCGCGATCAGGTGATGGAGGTGGTCAAGGCATCGTTCCGGCCCGAGTTCCTGAACCGTGTGGACGAGACCATCCTGTTCCACAGGCTGCGCCGTGAAGATATGGGCGCCATCGTCGATATCCAGATGGCCCGGCTTTCGGATCTGGTTTCGGAACGCAAGATCACCATCGATCTGGGCGAGGACGCCCGCGACTGGCTGGCCGACAAGGGATACGATCCTGCCTATGGCGCACGGCCGCTCAAGCGGGTGATCCAGAAATTCGTTCAGGATCCGCTGGCGGAGAAAGTCCTCGGCGGAGAAATCGCCGACGGTCAGAACGTGAAGATATCGGCCGGCTCCGACAGGCTGGTGATTGCCGCGTCGGTCAAGGCGAAAGGCGGGAAAAAAGCCGAAGCGGCCTGAAACCGCGGCGCATGGACAAAACGGCCCGGTCAAGCCGGGCCGTTTCATCTGGCAATCAGTTCAATGCCGCAAGCTGTGACGGGTCGCCGTCGCGGCCGATCAGCCGGTCGATGCGCGCGCGTTCGGCCTGGAATGTCGCCAGTGCCTCACCGCTCAGCGACTTGCCGTCCGGAAGCCGCACCCTCATCGGATCGACCTTGCGGCCGTTGACGATCAGTTCGTAGTGCAGGTGCGGTCCGGTCGAAAGGCCGGTGGAGCCGACATAACCGATCACCTGGCCCTGCTTGACCCGTGCGCCCGGCACAACGCCCTTGGCGATCTTCGTCTGGTGCGAATAGGAGCTGACATAGCCGTTGGGGTGGCGGATCAGTGTCTGCTTGCCGTAACCGCCCTTGTTCCAGCCGGCCTTTTCAACAACACCGTTTCCGGCCGCGATGATGGGTGTGCCGCGCGGGGCGCTCCAGTCGACGCCCCAATGCATGCGCTTGTAGCCCAGGATCGGATGGCGGCGCATGCCGAAGCCGGAACGGAAGCGGCCGTTCGGCAGCGGATTTCGGATCAGGAACTGACGGGCGCTGCGGCCCTCGGAATCGTAATAGTCGATCGAGCCGTCCTCGGGATTGCGGAAGCGGTAAAGCGCGACGGCGTTGTTGCCGAAGGTCGCTGCCAGATAGAGAAGCTCGGAGTTCTCGGTTGCCTCCTTGCTTTCCTCGTCGACGGAGAACATCGCCTCCATGGTGTCGGTCGGCTTGAGGCGGGCCTGATAGTCAACATTGCTGGCCATCAGGCGGATGATCTTATCGGCCATCCCGGAGTCCATGCCATAGGACAGCGCGGCCTTGTAGATGCCGTCATAGACCCGTGGAAGATCGCGGCCGGACAGAACCGGCACGGGCGTCTCGTCGAACGCCGTCGATACAGCCGGCGATTTCGGCGGCTCCGCGGCGGTGACGAGTATCTCGAAATCGTTGACCGCGACCGAGGCGACGTGGTCGCCGCCGCGATAGACCGAGGCGCGGACGATGCGTGTATCGCGGTCGCGCTGCTCGAGGCCGATGCGGAAAACATCGCCTTCCCGCAGGTCCGCGGTTCCGGTCTCGCCGCTGAGGACCTCAGAGACGTATTTTGCCTCGCCCTCGGCATAGCCTGCCGTGGTCAGCGCTTCCAGCATCGTCTTTGCTTCGCGGATGGCAATCACGTCGTCGATGAACTCGACCGTCTTGTCGCCCTGGGACAGGGCAGGTGCGACGGAAACGTTCTCGGCGACGACGCGGGCGTTGAGGTTGGTG
>NZ_CFHWAF010000042.1:31801-32945 GCF_984452065.1 Hoeflea sp.
GTTGGTGCTGAAATCAAACGGCGAGCTGGAGCCTGAAAACCGCTGCGGGTTCACATAGTGGAGCATGGCGACCTGGAAGGTCTCGTCCGTCAGGATGGAACCGTTGGTGCGCACATCCTCTTCCGCCTCTTCGGCACTCATGGATGCGGCATAATCGTACGGCGCGCCCGCGACGGGAAAATCAGTCACTTTCAGCCGTATTTCCGATTCCACCTCCGCTCCGTAGATGACCCCGGTCGATGTTTCCGGTTCCGGTTCCGGCTTGCCGGAGGAAAAGATCTTCAGCGGATCGAACTTCGGATAGTCGCCCGGGGCCGCATGGTTGGCGGCCAATGCCATCTTCACATGGGCAAAGGGCCGGCTGCGGATAACGCTGCGCTCGCCCTCGTTGATCATGGTGGAGATTTCCATGATCGTCTTGTCGGACGGCTTTGCGGCTATTGTCGTCGCGACAAGGCGGCTGCCCTTTTCGGCGCCTTCCAGCGGCTCGTCGATATCGGTCGCCGCATAGGCTTCGCCGGGGATGGCCAATTGCTCGCGGCCGTCGAGCGCCGCAAACAATGCAATGCCCATCAAGGCGCTGGACGTAATGCCTGTCAGAAATGTTCCGGAGAGCCATCTGATGGAGATCTCGCGGCGATCGGGGACCTTTCGGCCGTCGGCCAAAAGCGGTTCGTCCTCACCCATCTGCCTGCTAAGATCGTTGTGTGACGACATCGACTATCTTGTTGCCCCGCCCTGTCTTTGTTATCGACATTATTTCCCCGGCTATTCATCTGCCCTGACAGTGGCGGGGAGTCAATCTTCACCGGCGCCCGCAAGGCACAATTCGCGTATATTGGTTACTGTCGTTGGTTACTGTCGGACGTTTGCCGTCTTCCCCCTGCACGACATCGATATGTCCTGAAGACACGGGAACTGTGCCGGAATTAGGGCAAGGCGCCGCAATTTCATAAATATTTCGCCAATTTAACACCTGGTGAAGCCGCTTGGAAGCCACCGGTTCAAAACGGTTTTGGAGCCTGTGTCGAAGTTGTTTTCCGGGCCTCGGTCCGAGGCCGTAAAAAAAATGTCACAAATTCGATTTTCGCTGTTGACTGTTTTTGTTGTTGGGTTTTATAAGGCGTTCCGTAACGAGGGCGGT
>NZ_CFHWAF010000043.1:0-32278 GCF_984452065.1 Hoeflea sp.
TCAGCGCTGCGGCTCGAAGGACGATCTCTTCTTTACCGCCAGGGCGCCGCCGCCGCCGGATCTTGAAGACCTGCTCGGCGATCCGCCGCGCAGCGCTGATGAAACGGAAGCCTATCTCGCCGATCTCGCCGAGCGTCTTTATCGGTACTTCGAAACCGTGGCGCCGCTCTTCGTTCAACTGGCCACACATACGGCGTTCCATTCGGATCACTTGGCCGACGCGCATGGGCCGATGATGGAGTCCGGCTTGGTCGGCGCCCTCAGCACACGGCTTGGCGACCTCGCTGAAAAGGGTTTCATCCGCAAAGGAGACGGAAGCGCCATGGCCGGGCTTCTCATCTCGGTCGTGCACGGAGAGGCCTTGTCCGCCGCTCTGCTCAAGACGCCGCCAGATGAGAAACGCCGACGCGAAACGATCAGGCTTGTTTGGCGCGGTTTGAAACCGACCGACACGCCCGAATAGCATCACTCCACTTAAACACCGCGCGCAATCTCTCGGTCGGCTGGCCAGTGCGGATGCAGATCGTCGATGACATAGGCGTGGCTGTGGCGTGCCCCATCGGCGATGTGCGGATGGTCGGACGGAAGGTCATCATGGCTATGCGCGATTTCGATCGCGTCGTGACGCGGCCAAAGCAGCATACCGGCCGCCAGTCCGATGGCGCTGAGCGCGGCCAGCGCCAGAATCGCCGTCACGCTGCCATGGGCGGCCTGCAACCAGCCGGCCAGCGGATAGGTGATCAGGAAGCAGGCGTGCGACAGCGAAAACTGCGCCGCAAACAAGGCCGGGCGATCCTCTGCATGGCCCGAACGGCGCAGAAGCCGCCCGGACGGCGTGACAGCCGCCGAATAACCGACGCCCACAAGGAACCAGGCGGCCAGTAGCCAAGACCATCGCAGCCCGTAGACTGTACCTGCCACGCCGATCGCCGCCAGCGCCAGCGTCATGCTCGCTGCGCCGATAAGCATGACGCGCCGGTCGCTCCGTGTCTCCAGAAGGCGCGGCAGGCCGAGCGCGGCCACCATTGATCCCGCGCCGAAGGCGGCGAGCGTCAGCGCCAGCGCTTCATCGGTCAAGCCAAGGTCCTGACGCACCAGAACCACGGTGTTGACGATCACCATGGCGCCCGCAGCGGCGACCGAGAAGGACAGCGCGAGCAACGCCCTTAGTCTTGGCGTCGCCAGATAGATGCGGGTCCCACGGGTGATCCGCGTCCAGACATCGTGCTGCGTGTCCGGTTTCGGCCATGGCAAGGTGACTGACAGCACCAGCAGCGCGGAGGCGATAAAGCCGATCACCGTGCCGCCGAACAGAACCGGGAAACTCACCACCGTCAAGAGCGCCGCCGCCAGCATCGGCGACAACAGGCTTTCCAGATCATAGGCCAGCCGCGACAGCGACAGGGCCTTGGTGTAATCCTCCTCGTCCGGCAGCACGTCGGGAATGGTCGCCTGGAACGCGGGCGTGAACCCGGCCGACGCCGCCTGTAGCAGGAAGATCAGCAGATAGATTTGCCAAACCTCGGTCACAAACGGCAGCGCCGCGGCGACGCCGGCCCGGATCAGGTTGAGCGTAACGAGCAGAGTGCGCCGGGGAACCCGGTCGGCGAAGGCCTGCGCCACCGGCGACAGCGCGACATAAGCGACCATCTTGATTGCCAGCGCCGTCCCCAGCACCTGACCGGCATCGCCGCCCGCCAGTTCCCAGGCCAGCAGCCCCAGCGCCACCGTGGCAAGGCCGGTGCCGACCAACGCGACGACCTGCGCAGCGAACAGGTTGCGGTAGGTGCGGTTCGACAGGACACTGAGCATGGTGGCTAAAGCAGCTTGGCGAGCGCCTTCATCTCGGCGAGATCGGTCTGGCCGTCGGCGCCGAGGCAATGGTCGATATGATCATGAATGAGCGTGCGCTTGGCCGCCGTCACCGCCTTTTCCACGGCCTGGAGCTGCACCGCGATGTCGGCGCAGGCCCGGCCGTCCTCGATCATCTCGATAACATGTCGCAGATGACCGTCCGCGCGTTTCAGCCGCTTGACGATGCCGGGATGGGTTGCGTGCCGATGTGGTTCTGTCATAAAGACTAACTATCCCCCCTAGGGGGATAAGGCAACCTGAAGAGAAGGCAGCGTATGGGCGAGAAGCCGCGCCATCGCAGGACTTGGCATGCGGCGCGCAACCTCATCGCGCTGACGACTGCCTTTGCGCTGATCGTTGCGCCGCTCATCGTCATCTTGACCCATGGTCCCGCGGCTCATGCGGCCGCTCTCTCGATAACGACGGAAGTTTCTGCGCACGGCCACGACCATAGCCATGGCCACACCCATGACGATACCGAGCGCGGCGTCCACGGTGAGCCGTTTGGTGGACATAATCCGGCAGACCACGACCACTCGCTTCTGGCATTGATCTGCCAGCCGTCGAGTACGTCCGCACCGCTTCCAGACAAGAGCAGATGCGCCTTTAGCGACGTCCTGCGAAACCTCATGCCCGAGGGGCTGATGCGGCCGCCGAGATCCGTCTGAACAGAACCAAAATCGCGCCTGATCGGCGCATCATCAGACTGTTCAGACAAGGATCATCACATGACAATTCTACCGGCCGCGTCGCGCGGGCGGGGGCTCGGCGCGCGCGGCGCGACCATGCTCCTGCTCGCCGTCGCCCTTTCTCTCGCCTGGGTGGAGACGGCCTTCGCCCATGCCGTCACGCTTGGCGACAAAGGCTACATCCAGGAGGTGACGGGCGTTCACCTCATCCCGTTCCTCTATCTCGGCGCCAAACACATGGTGACCGGATACGATCACCTGCTGTTTCTCTTCGGCGTGATCTTCTTCCTATACGGGTTCAAGCAGATCGCGACTTACGTCTCGCTGTTCGCCATCGGCCATTCGACCACGATGCTGCTCGGCGTCGCGTTCGATTTCGGCATATCGAGCTACATCATCGACGCCATCATCGGCTTTTCCGTCGTCTACAAGGCGCTCGACAATCTCGGCGCCTTTCGGCTCTGGTTCGGCTTCCAGCCATCGACCAAGGCCGCAACGCTGATCTTCGGCTTCCTGCACGGCTTCGGGCTCGCGTCCAGGATCATCGACTACGACATCTCGCCGGACGGGCTCTGGCCGAACCTCATCGCCTTCAATGTCGGCGTCGAGGTCGGCCAGCTTCTCGCGCTCGCGGCCATCCTGGTCGTGATGCGCTATTGGCGCGCCACCGCTTCCTTCGCTCGGCAGGCCTACGCCGTGAACGTCCTCATGATGACCGCCGGGTTCGCCCTCATGGGCCTTCAGATCACCGGCTATTTTGCAGCCGCATGAGCGGCGGGAGATTCGACATATGACCAACCAAACTTTTGAAAACACAGACGCCGCCGGCCATATCCATGGCGTCAAAGCAACCCCTCGCGGGCTCATACGGGCGACCCTTGGCTCCATGGCCGCCGCCTTGGCGATCCTCGTGCTGTTCTGGCTGCCTGCCGAGTATGGCGTCGATCCGACCGGGCTCGGTCGGGTGATGGGGCTGACCCAGATGGGCGAGATCAAGCAGCAACTCTATGCCGAAGCCGCCGATGAAGACGCCGTTCTCGCGGCCCAGGCGGCCGCTGAACGGGTTTCTGCAGATCCTGCGCTTCTGGCTAGGCTTGACCGGATGGAAAGCCAGATTGCTGGCATTGCCGCGGTGATCGGCACCGAACCGCCGTCACTGGGAGCAGCGGTCGATCCAGCGCCGGTTCCGGCCGCTCCGGCGGAGATCGCTCCCGCACCCGCGGTCGTCGCTCCGGCACCGGAACCAGTATTGCCCCAATGGCGCGACGAGGTGAGCTACACATTGGCGCCGACTGAGGGAATCGAGGTCAAACTGGTGATGAGCGAAGGCGCACGCGCTGAGTTCGAGTGGACGGCCAACGGCGCGGTCCTCAACTTCGACACCCATGGCGACGGCGGCGGGCAAAGCGTCACTTACGAACAGGGACGCGGCGTGCCAGATCAGTCAGGGGAGCTTGTCGCCGCTTTCGATGGCAATCACGGCTGGTTCTGGCGCAACCGCACCGATGCGCCGGTGACCTTCACCTTGCGCACGCGCGGCGAATACGACCGCATGATCGCACCTTAGAATACGATGCCGCGCTAGCCGCCAATCAATCGGCTAGCGCGGCATCGTGACTGTCGTCTTCGGCAGTAACACGTTCATACGCGCCAGATCATCTGATTGCTTTGGCGTGACAGGGCGTATGACCTATACCGCTTGTGTTCTTCGCCAGAAGCGAGCCTGAAGAAGCAACGCGGCCGTCAGCACACCGATCGCATACCCCGCCAGAACCCCACTCGGGCCGAGGCCGAGGACAAAACCGACGGCATAAGCGAGCGGCAGCGCGACGACCCAGTAGACCGAGATGGTGATCGCGTTCGGGACGCGATTGTCGGTTTGCCCGCGCAAGGCGCCCAGGGCGATGGACTGGAGCCCGTCGGCGAACTGGATGAAGGCCATGGTCACAAACATGGGCACGGCCAGGGCAATGACTTCAAGGTCGGTGCTGAGCGCGCCAGCAATGTCATCGCGAAAGGCCAGAAGTGGTGCGAACACCATTGCCGCCCAGGCAAGAACGACGCCGTTTGCGGCCAGAAAGATCGATCGATAGCGGTTGACTTCTCGGGCTCCTACCGCCTGTCCCATGCGGATGGCGACGGCCGCCGTCATGCCCATCGGCACCATATACATGATCGCGCCGATGGAATGGACGACCTGGTTTGCGGCAAGTGCGACGGCGCCGAACAAGGCCATCATCAGCCCCGTGGCGGCATAGGCGCTGCCCTCGCCGAGACTGCCGAGAGAGACCGGCACGCCCTCCTTCACATGGCGGAGCATGTGCGCCCAGCGGAAACCGGCAGTCCGCCGATGAGCCGCCATGCCCGGCGCATAGCGCCAATGCCACGCCGCGATCAGAAGGGTTATGCTCTTGGCAGCGAGGCTCGCCAGACCTGCGCCCAACAGCCCGAGATCTGCAGCGTAGATGAGACCCCAGTTGAGCGGGATGTTCACAGCGACACCAGCAAGCCCGAACCAGACGGCGACCCAGGGCCGGTCGACGGCGTTGTAGAGACCGCGAAACACGCCAAAGAGCGCGTAGGGAACGGTCATCGCGGCCATAGCGCACCAATAGGGGAACAGCGCGTTCAACACCGCCTGCGATGACGTGAGCAGCGAGAAAGCCGGGAAGGCCAATACCATTACGCCGGCAACCGCCAGTGCTGCCAGCGTCGCCAACACCATCCCACTCGTCAGGTGCGCTGCAAGCGCACGCTGGTCCTTCGCGCCATGAGCCTGAGCCATGGCGACGGCGACAACCGACAACAGGCCGAACAGACCGGAATAGACGATGATCAGAGCACTCGTCGCAAGGCCGATCGCCGCCAGCGCATCGGTCCCGAGGGGGGCGATCATCAGCGTATCGACGACGCCCATCAGCGTCCCGGAAATCAGACCGACGATCACCGGGATGGCCAACCGCAGGAGCGGTGGAACTTCTGAGAAAATAGCGCGCAGACTGGGCTGCGAAGCGGCGACGGTTCTGGACACGCACAGGCTCCAATTTGAAATCCTGAGCCCAGATACATAGTGTTGCGTTGATGCTCACAAGTGAAGGAAATGCGCGTATAATGCGCATTGATGCAGCATGGAAAACTGGGACGAAATCCGAACGGCCGCTCAAGTGGCGCGGCTTGGCACTATCAGCGCCGCGGCGGAGGCGCTTGGCGTGCATCGGGCAACGGTCACTCGCCATATCGACGCCTTGGAGACCGCGCTCGGCGCAAAACTCTTCCAGCGCCATGCCCGCGGCTTTTCACCGACTGAGTTGGGCCGTGACCTGCTGCGCATCGCCGATGCGACCGACGCGCAATTCGGTGAGCTCTTTCGCCTGGCCAAGGGGAGCATCGGCGATCTGACGGGTGTCTTTACCGTCACCTGCGTCGATGTGCTGGTCCCGACGATCCTGCCGATCATCGAGGCGTTTCAGCGCGAACATGACGGCGTCCGCGTTCATCTGGTCAGCAGCGACCGGGTGCTGAAGCTGGAATACGGCGAGGCGGACATCGCCTTCCGCATCGGCCCCAAACCGGACCATCCCGACAATGTCGTCCTGCCGGTTCAGCGTTTGCCCGTCGGGTTTTATGGATCGAAAGCCGACGAGAGCCGGTTCGCCGGACCGGGGCGGCACGCGCCGTCCACGCCCTATTTCGAGTGGATGCATGAGACCATCCCGGCTGAGCAGGTCATCATCACCAGCGACAGCATCGCGGCGCTCTGGGCCACCGTGCGCGCTGGCAGCGCCGCGGGTTTCCTGCCCAGGACGATGGCCGAGAATGCGCGGCTGATTGAACTGGCGCCAGCGCAAGACGATTGGCACGAACAGGTCTGGGCGGTGACCCATGTGGACCTGCACCGGTCCGCCAAAGTGCAGGCCTTTGTGCAGACGATGAAACGCGTTACGCCCTGATGCTGCAATAATGCGCGTCCAATGCGCGATGGAATGCCTTATAAGCTAAATTGCAACATCTATCTTCCCCGCATCATCCATGCAGGGAGCTTGTCAGATGTCGAATACCAAGATTCACACCCGTCCAATCGCCGTCGCCGGCGCGACCGGCAAGCAGGGCGGCGCCGTCGCCCATCGCCTTCTCACACGCGGCCACAAGGTTCGCGCGCTGACTCGTAGCCCCGACAAGCCGGCTGCCCAAGCGCTTGCAGCGAAGGGCGCGGAGGTGGTGCGCGCCGATCTGGAAGACCGCATCTCTCTTGATCACGCGCTTGCGGGCGCCGGCGCGCTGTTCTCGGTTCAGGACTTTTTGGAAGCCGGTGTCGAAGCCGAACTGCATCAGGGCCTCAACCTGACAGAAGCCGCCGCTGCGTCCGGCATCGAACACATCGTCTATAGCGGCGCCTCCACGATGGATCGCAACACCGGCGTCCCGCATCTGGAGAGCAAATGGCAGGTCGAAACCCGTGTCCGCGCCCTCGATACGCCTTGGACCGTCTTTCGGCCCGCCGCCTTCATGGACAATTGGGAATGGGATCGACGGGCGATCCTGGAAAGCGGTGTCGTGCGCTATCCGATCCGGCCGGATACGCTCTACCGGCAGGTCGCTGTCGCCGACATCGCCGCCATGGCCGTTACGGCCTTCGAGCACCCGGAAATCTGGACCAGACAGATCATGCCGCTCGCCGGTGACGTCTCGACCATGGACGAGATCACCGCGACCCTGTCGCGCATCACCGGCCAGACGCTGCGTTACGAGCAGATGAGCTGGGAACAGTGCGTCGCCGAACAAGGAGAGGAACTCATGCTGATGTATCGCTATTTCGACACGTTCGGTATGGATGGGGGTCCTGCCTATATGCGCCGCTTCAATCCTGATGCCATGGATTTCGAGACCTATCTGAAACAGGCCGGTTGGGATGAAGACACCAAAGCCAAGACGGCGTGACTGGCGAGCGGCAACGGTCCCTTGATCACCACCGTAGCGGGAGGAAACAAGCCATGTTCGAAAGCGGAGAAGCTGTTGCCCGGGCCTTTTTCGACCGCTGGAACGCGGGCGATGCGGACGGCATCGGCGCTCTGTTCGCCGAGGATGCCGACTTCGTCAATGTCGTGGGCCTGTGGTGGCGCAGCCGCAAGGCCATTCGCAAGGCCCATGATTACGGCTTCCGGCGCATCTTCCAGAACGCCAGGGTCGAGATCATCGAACTGGCCGTGCGCCAACTCACGCCGGACATTCATATCGTCCACACCATCTCGACCCTTGATGGTCAGTCCGGCCTCGGGGGCTCGGAAGCGGGCCGCCGCGTGGCGGTCATCTCCATGGTCACGCGGCGGGGGTCGTCCGGGTTCGAAATCGTCAGTTGCCAGAACACCGACCGGGTTGAAGGCGCGGATACCCATGTAGTCGGTAACGGTGGCTTGCGACCTGCTAGTTATCGGTCATGACGAACCTGCCTTCAGGCCTTGGCTTTTGCTCAATACGGCATCGTAGAAGAATAGCGGGGCTTCGCGAACGGCGTCGAGCTTAGTCATGCTCTGAAGCATCTCTAGCGTAGGGCTATAGCGAAGGAATAGTTCGTATTATCGACTCGCGTGGCCCGCCAACCGCACATCGTAGCGCTGCAGGTAAATGCCGCGCCCATCACCGTCCTGGCCATGGGACACCCAGCTCACGACGAAACCGCCGTTGGCGAGACCCGTAATGGATGGTTCGTCGGGACGAGTCCTAGGGGTTGGTTGGGATGGAGCAACACCCGGTGTGGGTTCGCCGCCCCACGTTTTGGCATACACCTGAACTTCACCGCCGACCAAATCCGGCGCCGGCAGCAACATCGGGCTGTTCCTGTTCCGCGGCTTTCAGGGTCTTTTATGGGATAACCCACCCCTCCTGCCAGCGCCGAGTTATGGTGCCGATGTGTTTGAGAGGAAGGAGCAGATCGATGACCATTGTGCCCCTTGGGATTGACGATGGCCAGCGGCGGACATCTACGTCATCAGCCCCAGAAGAAAAGAGGCATTTGGACTGTGTCGTTTGAAACACCAGAAGAAGTTGCTTTGGATATGATTTGGCATCAACACGTCGCAGATTCAAGCAGCCTATGGAGACACAATATGGTAATTTCGTCAACAAATGTATCGTCTTCTGCCGCACTCGTTGGGCAAGGCGGTCTTGATCGAACAGCCTCTTCTGAACGGTCACTTCGGGTTCGTGTAGGTCAGTCTGAGCGACGGCCAGATGTTACCGCCAACAAATCTGCCAAAAAGATCCCGGGGTTCTTTGAAAAAACTGCCAGCCGTTTCCAAAGCTGGAAGGAAAGTCGTAATGAAGCAGCGCTTAAGAAAGCGGCCTACAAGGCGGGCATAAAAATCGCGTATGGTTTTTACGTCGATAATTTCAAATGGGTCCACCAAGGCCTTAAGCACTTGCACAACGCAGAACAAAAGTGTCCCAAAAACGGTGAACAAGTTTCAGCCAGAGTTAGGGCGGCTGTTGCCGCAGTTTACTCCAACGGGGAAATAAATTTGCAGAAGTTTGCCAGAGGTAAAGATGAACTAGTCAATCAGCATTCAGACCGATATACCCTATTTCATCGAATGCTAAAGGGATTGGCGAAAATCGGACTGGTGCCAAAGAGCTACGTCGATAAAAGAGAAGAGCGCATTGCCACTCTAGACAATAAAATCAAAGAATCGTTACTGTCAATTCAACGCAATTTTTTTAACAACCAAATATGTCATGAAAAAGATGATTCATATGATGCATATGTGGAATTGATTCACCTTGGCCATGAAGATGTCCCTTGGGAGCAGGCAGTCGAAAAGATTGCGGATAACGCAATTAGTAATAAAAACCCGTTTGACCTATACAGACTACATCTCTGTTACGCGCACGATAATTACCAATCTGAAAGGTTCAATAAAGAGCAATTACTTCAACAAGCTATAAACGGTGGATGTCTCGAGGCTGAGTATTACCTGGCATGTCGCAATCAAAAAGGAAAAATTGAAGATCACCGTGTAATTTTTCCTGAAGATCGCCCAACTATAGTCTCAGAACTTAAGAGACTTGCAGAAAAAGGTCATGTTGAAGCACAGTATAAATTGGCCTTAATATATGAAAATAGTGGATTAAATACTGAAGAAACTCGTGAAGGCATGAAGTTTCTTTATCAGCTTGCTGAATTTGGGCACTTGCCGTCGAAGAGGGAACTTATTCATGGTAAAAATGATGAAAAAATACCATTTTTTACATGGCTTAGATGGCAACACTTGCTCGATATAGCTAAAGGCTATAATGGGCGCTTGCCGTCGAATCAGGAACTTCTGTATGGTACAAACGATGAAGAAATACCACTTTTCTACAACGCTTGAATGGATTGATTGATCGTTACAGAATAGAAGCCGTACTAGCTGTTTATTTTGAGACAAACATCCGGGACTGGAAAGGGTACCAAGGACATTGGCCGTTTGACTTAGCGATTGCTTTTCAGAAGAAGATAAAGATTCGCGTTGCTTTGAAAGGTCTGCGGGGCGATGAAAGCATTTCCACTCTGTGTCGCCGTGAAGGCATTGCGGAAAGCCTTATTACAACTGGTCCAATGCGCGCCGCCCAAAAAGGGCGCCCCGGGGCGCCCTTTGCCGGTTTTTCCAGCCTGCGGCCTTTACTGCGGCAACTGATCGTCGACACCCTCGATGTAGAAGTTCATGCTCAGCAGCGATCCGTCATCGGCCACCTCGCCTGATTTCAGCCACTCGGAGCCGTCCTGCTTGGTGATCGGTCCGGTGAAGGGCTCGAATTCACCGCTGATGATCTTGGCTTCCGTTTCCATCGCCATCTGTTTGACGTCGTCGGGCATGTTTGTATACGGCGCCATGGTCAGGATGCCGTCGACAAGACCGTCCCATGTCGACTGGCTCTCCCATGTGCTGTCCATGACCGCCTGGGTTCGTTTGATGTAATACGGGCCCCAGCTGTCGATGATGGCGGTGAGCTGTGTTTCCGGTCCGGCCTCGATCATATCGAGGGCCTGACCGAACGCCTTGATGCCGCGCTCGGCTGCGATCTGCATCGGCGCGGTCGTGTCGGTGTGTTGCGTGAGAATATCGACACCCTGGTCAATCAATGCCTTGGCCGCATCCGCTTCCTTGCCGGCATCGGCCCAGGTGTTCACCCAGACCACCTTGATCTGGAAATCCGGATTGACCGATTGCGCACCCAGGAGGAAGGAATTGATGCCCATCACCACCTCGGGGATCGGGAAGGATGCGATATATCCGGCAACGCCGGCTTCAGACATCTTGCCGGCGATCTGCCCCTGGATGTAGCGGCCCTGATAGAAGCGCGAATTGTAGTTGGTCACATTCGGTGCCGTCTTGTAACCGGTCGCGTGCTCGAACTTCACATCGGGAAACCTCTCGGCGACATCGAGCGTCGGCTCCATGAAACCGAAGGACGTTGTGAAGATCAGGTTGCAGCCGGATCTCGCCAGGCGCTCGATCGCCCGCTCCGCGTCCGGTCCTTCGGAGACATTTTCCAGAAACACCGTCTCGACCTTGTCGCCGAAATGGTTCTGGACCTCCTGGCGGCCGATGTCGTGCGCCTCGCTCCAGCCGCCGTCATTTTTGGGGCCGACATAGACAAAGCAGACCTTCGTCGCGGCCTGCGCAGCCGAAGCCGCAAAACTGAATGCGGCGGCGGCTGCAAGAGCCAATAGCGTTTTTTTCATCATGTTCACCTCTTCTGTTGGGTTGTGTCTTGTTAGCGGTCCGGGACGAACGACCGGCCGAGCGAGGCCGGTGTGTTCATGAGCGTCAGGCGCCGGTTGCGTGAGATTATAACCAGCACGACAATCGTCGCCAGATAGGGCAGCGCCGAGAGGAACTGCGAGGGAATGCCGATGCCGAGCGCCTGGGCATGCAGCTGGCCGATGGTCACCGCGCCGAAAAGGTAGGCGCCGGCAAGCACCCGCAGCGGCCGCCAGCTTGCGAAGACCACCAGCGCCAGCGCAATCCATCCCCGCCCGGCGGACATGTTCTCAACCCATTGCGGCGTGTAGACAAGCGACAGCTGCGCTCCGGCAAGTCCGGCGCACAGGCCGCCGAACATGACGGCGCAGTAGCGGGTCTTTATGACCGAAATGCCGAGCGCGTGGGCCGAGCCGTGGCTGTCGCCGATGGCGCGCAGTTGCAGGCCGAGCCGTGTTCTGAACAGGAACCAGCTCACCCCGATCACGGCGACAATGGAAAGATAGAAGATGATGTCCTGCTCGAAGAGGAGCGGGCCGACCAGTGGAAGCTGATTGAGGAGCGGCACGCTGATCGGTTCAAGCTGAACGCCCGGCTCGCCCACATAGCCTTCGCCGATCATGCCGGAAAGGCCGAGTCCCAGGATTGTCAGCGCGAGACCCGTCGCGACCTGGTTCGTGACCAGCGTCAGCGTCAGGAACCCGAAAAGCAGGGAAAATGCGCAACCGGCAAACGCCCCCAGAACGGCGCCGAAATACGGGTTGCCGGTGACCTTTGCGGCCACGAAGGCAATGGCTGCGCCCATGACGATCATGCCTTCAACACCAAGATTGAGAACGCCCGACCGCTCCACGACGAGTTCGCCCATGGCGGCAAGAAGTAACGGCGTTGCCGCAGTCGTCACGGTGAGGAGAACAGCTTCGATCAATGTCATTTCGCGCCCTCTCCGGCCAGTTTGCCCTGCGCTGCCGTATGGAACTTGACCCGGTAGTGAATGAGCGTGTCGCAGGCGAGGACGAAAAACAGGAGCAGACCCTGGAAAACGCGGGCGATCTTGTCCGGCAGGCCGATGGAAATCTGCGCGGCCTCTCCGCCCAGATAGGTCAGCGCCAGGATGAGACCGGCGGCGAATATGCCGAGCGGGTTCAGACGGCCCAGAAACGCAACGATGATCGCCGTGAAACCATATCCCGGCGAGATGACCGGCTGCAGTTGTTCGATCGAGCCCGATACCTCGGAAATGCCCGCGAACCCGGCCAGGGCCCCGGAAAAGATAAAGGCGAAGAACACCATCCTGTTGGCGGAAAACCCGGCGAAGCGTCCTGCCCGTGCGGACTGGCCGAGGACCGAAACCTCAAAACCCTTGAGCATGTAGCGCATCATGAACCAGGTCAGCAGTGTGGCGATGACGGCAAAAACAATACCCAGATCGGCCCGTCCCGACGCCGGCAGGATTTCCGGAAGGATTGCATTCATGTGGAATTCGCGGCTTTCCGGAAAATTGAAACCCTCCGGATTGCGCCACGGACCGCGCACGATCCAGTCCAGGAAAAGCTGTGCGACGTAGACGAGCATAAGGCTCGACAGGATTTCATTGGTGTTGAACCGGGTTTTCAAAAGCGCCGGAATAGCCGCATAAAGCGCACCGCCGATCATGCCCATGATGAGCATGACGGGAAGCACCAGGAAGGAATCCCATTCGTGGAACATGATCGGCAGGACGGAGCCGAAGACGCCGCCGATGATGAACTGCCCTTCCGCGCCGATGTTCCAGTTGTTCGACCGGAAACAAACGGAAAGCCCGACGGCGATCAGGATCAGCGGCGCCGCCTTGATGGCGAGTTCATGCAGGGACCAGACCTCCGTCAGCGGCTCGATGAAGAAGCTGTAGAGCGCGTGCACGGGGTTCTTGCCCATCGCTGAAAATATGATCGCCCCGGCGATAACCGTGAGCGCCAGCGCGATAAACGGCGACAGGACCGAAAAAAGCGCGGAGTGAGACGGCCTGCGTTCAAGTTCAATGCGCATGGGCGGGCTCCAATCCGATTTCGGCGACCGGTGCGTCTTCTCCGTGAATGCCGCCCATCAGGAGACCGATGCGTTCCAGTGTCATCTGCGATGCGGGTTCGGCAGCCGACAGCCGTCCTTCGTTGATGACGGCGATGCTGGTGGCCACCTCGAATATCTCATCGAGATCCTGGCTGATGACGACGACGGCCGATCCGGCATCCGCCAGGTCGATCAAGGCCTGCCGGATTCTGCTCGCGGCCCCGGCATCGACGCCCCATGTCGGCTGATTGACGACGATCGCGACCGGTCTGCGGTCCAGCTCCCGCCCGACAATATATTTTTGCAGGTTACCGCCCGAGAGTGAGGATGCATCCGGATCCTCGCCCGACATGCGGACATCCATCTCCTCGATGATGCGCTCGGAGGCTTGCAGGACGGCATTGTGCCTGATGATTTTCAGCGGACCGCCGGTGAGAAACGTATCGGCATCCGATGTGTGCCGTGCAAGCACCATGTTTTCCGACAGCGTCATGGAAGACACCGCGGCATGTCCGTGGCGCTCTTCGGGAACGAAGCCGGCGCCAAGAAGCCGTCGCGCGGAAATTCCAAGACGGCCGGCGTCCGTTCCGCAAATGCGGATATCGCCCGGATTTTGCGCCAGTTCCTCTCCGGACAGGACATCGAAAAGCTCGCTTTGTCCGTTGCCGGCAACGCCTGCAATTCCGATGACCTCACCGCCGCGGACCGTCAGGTCGATGTCCTTCAGCGCGACGGCAAATGGCGTTCGCGCCGGCGCGTCCAGGTTTCGCGCCTCGATCAGTATGTTGTCCGAAACCTTGCCGCCGGTATTGGAAACCGTCTGCACTTCCGTGCCGACCATCATACGCGCCAGGGATGCGGGTGTTTCGGCACGCGGGTCGCAATCTCCGGTCAGTTTGCCGTGACGCAGGACCGTTGCCCGGTCGCACAGGCGCTGCACTTCCTCAAGCCGGTGGCTGATGTAAAGAACGGAACGGCCCTCGGAGCGGATTTTCTCCAGCGTTTCAAACAGCCTGTCGGCTTCCTGCGGCGTCAGAACCGAAGTCGGCTCGTCGAGAATAATGAGTTCGGGGTTCTGCAGAAGCGTGCGGACGATCTCGATGCGCTGACGCTCGCCAACAGACAGATCAGCCACATGGGCGTTGGGGTCGAGCGGCAGCCCGTATTCGCGCGACAGCACGGCCGCCTGTTCCGAAATGTTCTCGATCGAAACATCGCTGTCCATGGACAGCGCGATGTTCTCGGCAACCGTCAATGCCTCGAAGAGAGAAAAATGCTGAAACACCATGCCGATCCCGAGGCCACGCGCCTGTCCGGGGCTTGAGATACGCACCGGGCTGCCTTTCCAGACAATCTGACCCGACGTCGGCTCGAGCGAGCCGAACAGCATTTTCACGAGCGTGGATTTTCCGGCACCGTTCTCGCCGAGAAGGGCGTGGATTTCGCTGGACCTGATCTCCAGGTCAATTCCGTCATTTGCCCGAAGCTCGCCAAATATCCTGGTCAAGCCACGCACTTCCAGCAGGCAGTGATCCTGCTCAGCTTCGCCATCAGCCAAAATGTCCTCCCCCGCATTGCGCGGTTCCAGCCCGACTTGATCCTAGGCGCAGTGGCCGCGAAGCAAAAAGATCGAACGCCGAGAAAGAGCTTCAAAATTTTGACACATAATTGCAGCCGGCCCGGCGGCTGTCATCCCCGGGCTTTTTCCTTGCCGAATTCATCCACATCCAAATTGCTGCGGTGCAAAACAGATAGGCAGTCCGCATATCTGTTGGGCTGCGTCACATGGTCCGCTGCACAGTCTTCATTCAACCATTCGCGGGATGTAATACTGTCCGGTAACACATGCATTGACCGGGTTGGATCAAATGAGTGGTTTCCATGACATCGCCATTGTCGGGGGCGGACTTGCCGGACTGACCGCGGCACTCGCCGCCGCCTCGCGCGGCCATACAACATCGCTGATCGCGCCGACCGCCGGGCAGGTCGACGGGCGGACAACGGCACTCATGATGCCGTCCATCGACATGCTTGCCGATCTTGGGGTGTGGCCGAAGGTCATCGATACCGCGGCGCCGCTGCGCAGCATGCGGATCATCGACAGCACGCGGCGGCTGATCAGGGCGCCGACCGTCACCTTTCATGCCAGCGAACTGGACATCGACGCCTTCGGCTACAATATTCCCAACGCCCCCCTGCTGGATGCCTTGCGCGACCGCGCGACCGCGCATTCCGGGATAACACTCCACAATGCGGCGCTCGAAAACGCTCGGGAGACGGCCGAAGGCGTCGAACTGGTGCTCGAAAACGGTGAGATCGTGTCTTGCCTGATGGCGATCGGCGCCGACGGACGCAACTCCAGGATAAGGTCCGCGGCAGGCATCGGCGTGCATGACTGGCGCTATCCCCAGGCCGCGCTGGTGCTGAATTTTTCCCACCAGTTCCCGCATGAGAACACGTCGAACGAGTTCCATACCGAACAGGGCCCCTTCACGCAGGTTCCCCTGCCCGGCCTCAATTCAAGTCTCGTATGGGCGCTTGATCCCTCGGATGCCGATGCGATGCGCGCGCTTCAACCTGAACGCCTCGCCGGGAAAATAGAAACGCGGATGCAGTCGATGCTGGGGCGCGTGAGCGTTGAGAGCGATGTTCAGTGTTTTGCGTTCAGCGGAATGATTGCACGTGGTTTCGGTCGTGGACGTATGGCGCTTGTCGGAGAAGCCGGACATGTCTTTCCCCCAATCGGCGCTCAGGGTCTGAACCTCGGTCTGCGTGATGTTGTGGACCTGGTGTCCGCCCTGGACCGGGCGGGCGGGCCGCAAAATGCCTCAGACGCCGTGCGGCGCTATGACCGTTCGCGCCGTAGCGATGTGGTGTCCCGTACCGCCAGCGTCGATATGCTCAACCGCAGCCTGCTTTATTCATTCCTTCCATTCCAGCTTATGCGCTCGACCGGTCTTGCAGCCCTTGCAGCCATTCCGCCGCTGCGGAACTTTGCGATGCGTGAAGGCATGAAACCGGGCAGCGGTTTCGGCATGCTCAGGGAGTGGCGGCCGGAAAGATATCGGCGGGAAGCAGGCCGGTCGTGATCGCGTAAAGCAGCGCGGTCACGCTGAAAACCGATAATGAGGTGGTGACCAGTATGGTCGCCGATGCCCGCTCGACCCATTCTCCATATTGCTGCGCCAGCACGAAAACATTGGTGGCCGTCGGCAGCGAGGCAAGAAGAACGGCGGTGAATATCCAGACCGTGTCGAAATCTCCGACAAGACCCATCGCCAGATAGACGAGCAAAGGGTGCAGGATCAGTTTGGCCGGAACGATATAGGTCAGTTCGACGGGTACGCGCTTGAGCGGGCGCAAAGCGAGCGTCACGCCCATTGCAAAGAGCGCGCAGGGCGCAGCCGCCTGAGACAGATAATCGATCAGCCGCGCGGGCGCTGCGGGAACCGTGACGTCCAGCCAGGCGACGAGAATGCCGGCGGCGGTCGCCAGGATGAAGGGGTGCAGCAGGATGCGGCGCGCAATCAGCGGCACCAGTGACGGCCAGGGCCGCTTTTCGCTGCCGGAGATCGCCATCATGCACGGCGCGATGGCAAAGTGCATGATGTTCTCGAAGCAGAAGATCAGGGCGACGGGAATGGCGGCCTTTTCGCCAAAGGCGAGGATTGCGAGGCTCGGGCCCATATATCCGATATTGCCGTAGGCGGCTGCCAGCCCCTGGATTGTCGCCGTTGCTATGGTTGCCCGGGCGACGGCAATCGCCAGCGCAAAAATCACGGCAAAGATGGAATAGGTCGACAGCAGGCTGGCGAAAATGAAATCCATTCGCGCCAGTTCCTCAACCGGCGTTCGTGACAACAGTTTGAAAAACAGGGCCGGCAAAGCAAGATAAATGACAAATATGTTAAGCCAGCCGAGGGCTTCCGCCGGCTGATGAACCAGCCGCGCGGTCAGGTATCCAAGGAAGATAAGCCCGAAAAGGGGCAGGATAAGCGCTGCGATTTCTGACATCGGCCGTTCTTGGGATTGCCATACAGCTTGTATTCAAAAATCCTTGGTAATCAAGCAGCTAAAGTGCCCGAACGGTGGCTGGGCTCCGGCCGTTGCTCGCGCCTGCTAACAAATTGTTACTGAATTGGGAGGAAAGTCATTGAAATTGCAGGGGCCTTGCCCCTAATAGTGTCCGCAGGAGACATAAAAATATGTTCAAATCGCGCACGGCCAAGTTTCAGATCGGACAGACGGTCAAACACCGCGTTTACCCGTTTCGCGGCGTTATCTTCGACGTAGACCCGGTCTTCAACAACACCGAGGAATGGTATGAGTCCATTCCCGAAGACGTTCGGCCGCACAAGGAACAGCCCTTTTACCATCTCTTTGCGGAAAACGAGGATACCGACTATATCGCCTATGTATCCGAACAGAACCTCCTGCCCGACGACAGCGGGCAGCCGGTGCAGCATCCTCAAATCGCGGAAATATTCGACGGGCCGGACGATGGTCTATATCGGCTGCGCGGTCCGGTGGGCCATTGAAGGCGGCAGGTAAAACGCATCCCTGATCCTTGTCGTTGACATAAATAAAAAGGCGCGGTGTTGAGCCGCGCCTTTTTGGATCAGTTGGCTTCCTTGGCCTTTTGCTGGGCCTCTTCCAGCTTCTGCCTTGCCGCCTGTGCTTTGCGCTGCATCTCCTCCTGCAGCAGGCGCTGCCTTTCCTGCAGTTCGGATTGGGCGACGGGCTCGCCGTCAAAGGCGTCCGTGAATCCCTTGAGCGAGACCTTGATCGGGTTCGGGGCACGCTGAAAATTGACGGATGTGAACACCACCTCTCCGCCGCGCTTGAAAGAGTCGACAATTGCATCCGTCAGCGGAACCTGGGCGACGCATTTGTCCGGCATGCACACGGAATAGGGAATGCGCTGTGCGTTGCCGCCATCAATCTGCATGTTGACGCCGGGCGGAATGGTGCGGGCCGAGGGCACGGAAACCTGCAAAAGCTTGTTGTTGGTCTTTCCTTCAACAAGAATAAGGCCGACGGCGGTCAGAAGCTGACCGGTTGGCGCCGCGGTGATGTTCTGCACGACGCAGACATCATTGTCTTCCTGTTTCGTGCAGACTTTGAACCATCCCGGCTGCGGTGCCTGCGCGCTAGCGGCGCCAGCCATCGCAAAGATCGCGGCCCCGGCCACTGCGGTCGCCAGCACGGTCCTTGTGACTATTGCGGTCATGAAGGTCATTCGTCTCATTTCTCCTGGGCTTCGAAAACTTGTTTCGACGAGTGCGTTCCCTTTGGTTCGGGCGGCACGCGCTGTGAAACCGTATCGCAGCATTTCCCGCCGAATTCCGCCTTGCCAATCGCGCACTCCGTGTACCCGAATTACGGCCATTGCAAGGCTTGAGAACCAAACTTCCCAGTTCTGTAAGCGCAAACCGGCCCGGTGTCACCCTGTTAGCCTGTTCAAAGGTTTATTTGCCCGGATTTTATAGAAAAAGCCGCAATTGGGCTGTTATTCCTTATACCCGAGAATCAGATGAGCGGGCTGTTGCCCGAAGGAATCGCGAAATGATCGTCTTACGTCCCGCCCTCCACGTCCTTTGCGCCGCGATGATTGCCTGGTCTTTTGCATCACCTGCCACGGCAGACGGTCCAAAACATGCGATTGCCTCGTATGGCGAACCGCAACTGCCGGCCGATTTTGAGCATTTCCCTTACGCCAATCCGGAAGCGCCCAAGGGCGGAAGCATATCCTATGGCGTGGTCGGAACTTTCGACAATCTCAACCCGTTCATCCTGAAAAGCATGCGCACGACAGCGCGCGGCATGTGGGACCCGGAATTCGGACATCTGACATATGAAAGCCTGATGGTGCGCTCGCGGGACGAACCGTTCACGCTTTACGGTCTTCTTGCAGAGAGCATCGAGTTCGACGACGACAGGACGTTTATCCAGTTCAATCTCAATCCGCAGGCCCGATGGTCGGACGGCGAACCGGTCACAGCGGATGATGTCATTTTCACCTTCGAACTCCTGGAGGAAAAAGGTCGTCCTCCCTTCTCCAACCGCCTGAACAACGTTGAAAAAATGGAAAGGACCGGGCCGCTGTCCGTTCGCTTTTGGCTGAAGGAAGACGCCGGCCGCGAATTTCCACTCATTCTCGCAATAAGTCCGATCCTTGCCGCGCACGCGACCGATGCGGAGACGTTTGACCGCACGACATTCGAACCGCCCGTCACATCGGGTCCCTATCGCATCAAGTCGATAAAACCCGGCGAGAAAATCACCTTTGAACGGCGTGAGGATTATTGGGCCCGTGATCTGCCCGTCAAACGCGGTCTCGACAATTATGACGAGATTTCCGTGGAGTATTTCCTGTCCGAAAGCGCCCGGTTCGAGGCCTTCAAGAAGGGCGTTTACGACGTCAATCCGGAAGGCAGCCCGGTGAGTTGGGAGCGATCCTACAATTTTCCCGCCGTCGAACGGGGCGAAATCGTCAAGACAATTTTTGAGAACAAGCTCCCGGCGGGCATGTACGGCTTCGTTTTCAATACCCGACGGGAGAAGTTTCGGGATAAGACCGTTCGCAGAGCGCTGGCCATGCTTTTTGATTTCGAGTGGGTCAACCGCAACCTCTTCAACAATGCCTATAGGCGCACCGAGAGCTATTTTCAGCATTCGGATCTTTCGTCGATCGGAAGGCCGGCGAGCGATCTTGAACGCGCATTGCTCGCCCCCTTTCCCGATGCGGTCGATGATGCCGTGATGGACGGCACCTATCATGCGACACGTACGGACGGCAGCGGCCGCGACCGCACCGTGCAAAGGGAGGCGCTGCGGCTCCTGAACGAGGCAGGCTACCGCATTGAGCAGGGAAAACTGCTCGACATGTCAGGCCGGCCGCTGACTTTTGAAGTCATGACGCAGAATGAGGGCCAGGAGAAAATCGCCCTCGCCTACCAGCGCAACCTGGCCGCGCTCGGTATCGATCTGAAGGTCCATACAGTTGACGATGCGCAGTACCAGCGGCGCAGTCAGAATTATGATTACGACATGATCGTCAAAGCCTATCCCGCCTCCTTGTCTCCGGGAACCGAGCAGATGTGGCGCTGGGGCAGCAAGTCGCGCGACATGGAAGGAACGTTCAATTATGCCGGCGCGGCCGAGCCGGCAATCGATGCCATGATCGAGGCCCTGCTTGCGGCACGTTCCGAGGAGGAATTCACTGCGTCGGTACGCGCTTTCGACCGGGTTCTGATTTCAGGGTATTATGTTGTGCCGCTTTACTATCTGCCCGGCCAGCGCGTTGCCTATCGGGAAAAGCTTGAACACCCGTCCGTAACGCCCATCTACGGTTATGTCCTGCCGACCTGGTGGGACAAAAACGCGGGCCAACAGGGCTCAACCGAATGAAAAGGAAAGACAAATGGCTTCCGTGAATGTCGATATCGTGTCGGATGTCATGTGTCCGTGGTGCTACGTGGGCAAGAAACGGCTTGAGGCAGCCCTGAAGGAATTGCCGCAGGACGTCGATGTCGACGTGCGCTGGCGGCCCTATCAGCTTGACCCGACCCTGCCAAAGGAAGGCAAGGATCGAAAACAGTATCTTTCCGAAAAGTTCGGCGGATCGGAGCGGGCCAGGCAGATCTACGATGCAATCCTCGATGCCGGCCGGCAAGAGGACATTCCGTTTGATTTCGATGCGATTGCCGTTTCCCCCAACACCCTCGATGCACACCGTATCATCCGTTGGGCAGCGTCCGAAGCACCCGGAGTGCAGGATCGGCTGGTCGACATCCTGTTTCGCGCCTTTTTCATCGAGGGCAGGAATATCGGTGACAATACCGTCCTTCTCGATGCGGCGAAGGAAGCGGGTATGGACCGTGCGATTACCGAAAGCCTGCTCTCGGGCACGGCCGACTGTCTCGAAGTCGAACAGGAGATCGAGGTTGCGCGCAAGATGGGCGTGACGGGCGTGCCCTGCTTCATCATCGACAACAAATATGCCGTCATGGGGGCTCAGTCGTCGGACGTTCTCTCGAACGCGATCAGCGAAGTCGCCCGCCAGAAGGAAACGGCGCTTGAGAGCGAGGATCGGAGCACCGCTAACCGGCCTCCGCAATCTCAGCGAGCTGGGTCATGATGACCGCCGCGCCGTTGAGCCGGTTTTGCGCCGTCGGCAAGTCGCGCGCAAAGACCACGCTTTGATCCGGACGAATTTTCGCCAGCGGACCCAACTTGCCGAGATGGGCGACGAGGCCCGCCGGATTGGGGAATTCGGCGTTGCGGAACTGCACGACGACCCCCTTCGGCCCGGCATCGAGCTTTTCGACATTGGCGCGGCGGCAAAGGGACTTCATGAAGACGATTTTCAACAGGTGCTGCACTTCGTCCGGCAGCGGCCCGAAACGGTCGATCAATTCGGCGCCGAAGCCGTCGATTTCGTCAGGCGTGTTTAGGTCGCCGAGCCGCCGGTAAAGGCCGAGCCGTAAATGCAGGTCCGGCACATAAGCGTCAGGAATCATGACCGACGTGCCGACCGTGATCTGAGGCGACCAGCCCGTATCGACGCGCTCCTCCTCGCCCTTCAGCTCGGCCACCGCCTCTTCAAGCATATGCTGATAAAGCTCGAACCCGACCTCCCTGATATGGCCGGACTGCTCTTCGCCGAGCAGGTTGCCGGCGCCGCGAATGTCGAGATCGTGGCTGGCGAGTTGAAAGCCGGCGCCAAGGGTGTCGAGCGACTGCAGCACTTTGAGCCGGCGCTCGGCCGTTGCCGTCAGAACGCGGTTGACGGGCAAGGTGAAGAGCGAGAATGCGCGCACCTTGGAGCGCCCGACCCGGCCGCGAAGCTGATACAGCTGGGCGAGGCCGAACATATCGGCGCGATGCACGATCAGGGTATTCGCGGTCGGAACGTCGAGGCCGGACTCAACGATCGTCGTTGACAGAAGCACGTCATACTGGCCGTCATAAAAGGCGTTCATGATGTCATCGAGCTCGCCGGCCGGCATTTGCCCGTGTGCCACTGCCATTTTCAGTTCCGGCACGTCCGATTCAAGAAAGGCGTGAACCTCGCCGAGGTCGGAAATGCGCGGACAGACATAAAAACTCTGTCCTCCGCGGTAGTGCTCGCGAAGCAGCGTCTCGCGGATGACCAGTGGGTCGAAGGGCGAGATGAACGTGCGGACGGCCATCCGGTCCACGGGCGGCGTGGTGATCAGCGAGAGTTCCCGAACGCCTGTCATGGCAAGCTGAAGCGTTCGCGGGATGGGTGTCGCCGACAGCGTCAGCACGTGGACGTCGGATTTGAGCTCCTTGAGCCTTTCCTTGTGCTTGACGCCGAAATGCTGCTCCTCATCGACGATGAGGAGACCGAGATTGGCAAAACGGATCGACTTGCCGAGCAATGCGTGTGTGCCGATGACAATATCGGCCTTGCCGTCGGAGAGCGCCTGTTTTGTCTGTGAGAGCTCCCTGGCGCCGACAAGCCTGGACGCCTGCCTTACATTGACCGGGAAGCCGCGCAAACGATCGCTGAACGTCTTGAAATGTTGTCTGGCCAGCAGCGTCGTCGGTACGACGACCGCGACCTGCACGCCATTCATCGCCGCAATGAAGGCGGCCCGCAGCGCAACTTCCGTCTTGCCGAAGCCGACATCGCCGCAAACGAGGCGATCCATGGGGATGCCGCCGGCAAGGTCGTCAAGCACCGCGTCGATCGTCACGGCCTGGTCCTCGGTCTCGTCATAGGGGAAGCGGGCGGCAAACTCGTCGTAAAGCCCATCGGGCATGTTCAGCTTCGGGGCGTGGCGCATCTGCCGTTCCGCCGCGATGCGGATCAGCGCGTCCGCCATTTCCAGCAGCTTCTTCTTCAGCTTCGCCTTGCGGGACTGCCAGGCGACGCCGCCAAGCTTGTCGAGAACCGCGTCCGAGGCGTCGGAACCGTAGCGTGACAGGAGCTCGATGTTCTCCACCGGAAGGAACAGCTTGGCCTGCTCGGCATAGCGCAGTTCCAGGCAGGCATGCGGGGCGCCGGCAGCCTCGATGGTGCGAAGTCCCGTGAACTTGCCGATGCCGTGCTCGACATGGACGACGATGTCGCCCTCCTCCAGCCCGGAAACTTCGGAGATGTAGTCGGCGCCCTTCTTGCGGCGGCGGCCGCGCCGGACAAGGCGGTCGCCGAGGATGTCCTGCTCGCCGATGAAGACAAGGCCGCCCATTTCGAAGCCGCTCTCCAGATTGAGGATGGCCGCGCCGGTCTCTCCGGGCTTCAGAGCCTTGACATCCGACAGCGCCTTGAGCGTGCGCACGCGTTCCAGCCCGTGTTCGGCCAGCACCTGCAGCAGCCGGTCGAGCGAACCCTCCGTCCAGGCGGTGACAAGGACCTTGGCGCCCTCACCCCGTTTCCTGCCTATGTGCCTGACGACATCGTCAAACAGATTGACGCGCTCGCCCGCTCCGTCCCGGTTCTCCACGCTGGCCGCCCATCGGGGGCCGGCATGGGCGCCGATATTGATGACGCGCCGCGCACCGCCTTCCTGCTCCATGAAAGGTGAGAGAGTTATCGTATTGCAATCATTGAATATTCGCGAGATCGCATCGGGCTCCAGATAGAGCTGACCGACCGGCACCGCGTTGTAGGGCGTCGCGCCGGCGGAGGATGCCGCTTCGGCGAAATTCGTACGCGCCTCAAAGTGATCGACGATCTGGGTATAGCGCTCCGCCGCCGCCTCCAGGACGTGCCTGTCGGTATAGATCGTGAATTCCGGCAGATAGTCGAAGACCGTTTCCAGCGTTTCATAAAAGAGCGGGAGCCAGTGCTCCATGCCGGCAAAACGGCGCCCCTCGCTGATCGCCTGATAGAGCGCGTCATCACGGGTCGCCGCGCCAAACAGCGACAGATAGTTGCGGCGAAACCGGCTGATCGTGTGCTCGTCCAGCGTCACTTCGCTCATCGGATGCAGCACGAATTCGCGTGCCTGCTTTGTGGTGCGCTGCGTCGCCGGATCGAAGCCGCGAATGCTCTCAAGCGTATCGCCAAAGAAGTCGAGCCTGACCGGCTCTTCGTCGCCCGGCAGAAAGACGTCCAGGATGCCGCCGCGTATCGCATATTCGCCGACCTCGCGAACGGTGGGCACACGTTCGAACCCGTCGCTTGCCAGCCGGGAGGCAAGATCATCCATCCTGAGCTGGTTGCCCGCCCGGGCCTGAAAGGCCAGCTTGTCCAGCACGCCACGCTCCGGGACCTTCTGCATCAGCGCGTTGACGGAACCCAGAACGATGGCGGCATGGGGGTTGCGGCGATGCGCCGACAGCGCACTCAACGTCGAAAGGCGCTGGGCTGCGGCGTCGGCGCTCGGCGATACGCGGTCATAGGGAAGGCAGTCCCAGCCGGGAAGCTGCAAGACCGGTATATCAGGCGCGACAAAGTCGAGGTTTTGCGCAAGATCCGCCATGCGTTGGCCGTCGGAAAGCACGTAGGCGACCGGCTTGCCCCGGCGTGCCGCCTCCGCCAGGATCAGAGCCTCGGAGCCCGAGAGGACATTGGCAACGACCGTGGGAGCGGAGACATCGAAAATACCGCTCGCCGACAATTCAGTCAGCATCTTGACGTGTCCCGCTTGTAGCCCCGTATACGGCGGAACAAACCGGTGTCGAACCGCTCGGGTGTCGGTGCCTCGCCGGTTACCCACTGAACGAGATGGCGGTCGTCAATCTCCAGAAGCGCCTCGTAGACATCCAGTTCCTCCGGGCTCATCGTGGCGATATTCTCATCTGCAAACTGACCGAGGATCAGATCCATTTCGCGAATACCGCGGTGCCAGGAGCGAAACAGAATGCGCCTGCGCCGCGGGTCCAGATCTGCGCTCGTACGGGTTGTGCCGGTCATGATCGGAATTGATTCCAGATGAAGATGCGTCTCTATAGCGAAGGCCGGTTGAAAAGTCAGCCTTGCCGTCACGGTTGGCGGCATCACATGATAGGTATGTGTCCTTAAGGTGGATCGACGGTTTCATGAAACAAAATCTGGGTGACAATCCGAACACCGACACTGCTTTTTTGCGGTTGCTTTTGAGAGGGTGAACATACGTGGCCATGCGTCCCAATCTGCTGGATCCCCTTTTTGTCCCGGTCACCTCGTTTTCCGGTATCGGCGAGAAGACCGCGGCGCTGATCGCACGGGCCATCGGGCGAGATCCTGCCGACGACACACGCGCCGTCGATCTCATTGTGCTGCCACCTTCCCGGCTGATCGACCGGCGCAACCAGCCCGGTGTCGCCTTTGCGCCGGAACACGCCATCGTCACGCTGAAGCTGGTCGTCGATCGCCACCAGCCTGCGCCGAGCGGCAAGCGCAATGTTCCATACCGGGTCCTCGCACATGACGATACGGGCGATATTGCCCTGACCTTCTTTCACGCCCGGCAGAACTGGCTGGAACGCGCCCTTCCCGTAGGTGAAACCGTGCTGGTCAGCGGCAAGGTCGACTGGTTCAACGGCAAAGCGTCCATGGTGCATCCCGACCGCATGGCTCTTGAGAAGGATGCCGCCGCTTTTCCGCTCGTCGAGCCGGTCTATCCGCTGACGGCGGGTCTGTCGCCGAAACACCTGCGGCGCGCGATCGAAAGCGCGCTTGAAACCCTTCCCGTTCTGCCCGAATGGCAGGATCCGGCCTTCCTGCGCAAGAACGGCTTTACCGATTTCGATACCGCTGTGCGCGCGCTCCACGCACCGCGCGATGAGCACGACATGGAGGCAAACGCTCCGGCTCGCAGGCGGCTGGCCTATGACGAATTGCTGGCGGGTCAGTTGTCACTTGCGCTCGTGCGGCTGCGTATCCGCAAACTTCAGGGGCGGCCGGTGCGCGGTGACGGAGCAATCCGGAAAAACATCCTTCAGGCACTGCCGTTCGAACTCACGGCCAGCCAGAAAGCATCCATATCCGACATCACCACAGACATGCAGAGCCCGGACCGCATGCTGCGCCTGCTTCAGGGCGATGTGGGGTCGGGGAAAACGGCGGTTGCGCTGTTTGCAATGGCGGCCTGCGCCGAAGTCGGCGGGCAATCCGTGCTGATGGCGCCGACCGAAATACTGGCGCAGCAGCACTATGCGACAATCGAACCGCTTGCCCGCAAAGCCGGGCTGCATGTCGATCTCCTCACCGGGCGAACCAAGGGCAAGCAGCGCCGGGAGATACTCGAGCGCATCCAAAATGGCGACGCGAAGCTGATTGTCGGCACCCATGCGCTGTTTCAGGAAAGCGTCGCCTATGACGACCTCCTCCTGGCTGTGGTTGACGAACAACACCGCTTCGGCGTGCATCAACGGCTTCGTCTGACCGCAAAGGGAACCGCGCCGCACATGCTGGTGATGACGGCGACGCCGATACCGCGCACGCTTGTTCTTTCAGCGTTCGGGGATATGGATGTTTCCAGACTGACGGAAAAGCCCGCCGGCCGCCGGCCGATCAAAACCGTGACGATCGATGACGAGCGTATCGGGGATGTTGTCGCGCGGTTGCGCAGTGCCGTCTCGGACGGCCGCAAGGCATACTGGATCTGCCCGCTTGTCGAGGATTCGGAGGTCTCCGACCTGATGTCCGCGGAGCAGCGCCACGGTTCACTCGCCAGGGAGTTCGGCGATCTCGTCGGCGTCGTTCACGGGCGCATGAACAGCGATGAAAAAGACCGGGCCATGGACGATTTCAAATCGGGCAAGACCCGGGTGCTGGTGGCGACGACGGTCGTTGAGGTCGGCGTCGACGTACCCGATGCGTCGATCATGGTCATCGAACATGCCGAGCGGTTCGGACTGGCGCAGTTGCACCAGCTACGGGGCCGTGTCGGCCGCGGCTCGGAGGCTTCGAGCTGTATCCTTCTTTACAAATCGCCCCTGAGTGAAACCGCGCGGTCGCGATTGGCGATCATGCGGGAAAGCGAAGACGGCTTCCGCATCGCCGAGGAGGACCTGAAATTGCGCGGGGAAGGAGAACTGCTCGGCACGCGGCAGTCCGGTGTGCCGGGTTTCCAACTCGTTGATCTCGAGGCGCATCGCGATTTGCTGGAAACGGCTCGCGACGATGCGCGCTACGTCCTCGAAACGGATGCCGACCTTTCGTCCAAAAGAGGTCGCGCCCTGCGCTTGCTGCTCTATATCTGGCGGCGTGACGAAGCGATCAGGCTGCTGCGGGCCGGATAGGAGATTTTGACAATGCCGGCTTTTCAATCGGAGGACGTTCAGGCGATTTTCTCCGCCTACCCCGAAACGGTACGCGAAAGCATGCTTTGCCTGCGTGAACTGGTTTTCGAGGCCGCTCGGGACACGGACGGTGTCGGGAAAATCGAAGAGACGCTTAAATGGGGCGAGCCGAGCTATCTGACCAGCCAACCGAAAAGCGGATCGACCATCAGGATCGGCTGGCATAGCGACAAGCCGGACTATTGTTCGGTCTTTTTCCATTGTCAGACGGACCTGATCGCCACCTGCCGCGAGCTCTACGACCAGCATTTCGGGTTTGAGGGCAACCGGCGCCTGTCCTACCGTGCCGACAGCCCTCCGCCGGACGAGGTGCTGAAGCATTGTCTCGCGCTGGCGCTGACCTACCACTTGAGAAAGCGCAAGACCCAAAAGATGGCACAGGCCGGCGGATGAGCGAGCGCGCCGCTTGCGGCGTGTCGGAACCGATTGTAGAAGCGGACACCAAAGCTCAGAACGGCGGACGTTTCGTGACACCACAGTTCAAGGTGGCCTTTGTTGGCCTTGCCCGTGATTGCGCCCATGCACTTCCCCCGATCCTGGGGGCCATAGAGGATTTTGCCTCGGATCTCGCGGATTGGGGCTATGTTTTCTTCGAAAACAATTCCGTCGACAGGACGGTCCGGCTGCTGGAAAAATTCGATGCGAAACACGGTCGCGGTCTGGTCCGGTCCTATGGTGACCTCCAGTCGCAGATCCGCTCCCGTACCGAAAGGCTGGCGCTCTTGCGCAACCGCTGTATCGACGAGATTCTTGCGTCCGAGCGGATGCGAGATTTCGATTTCGCGGTGGTGATCGACCTCGACGCGGTGAACGAGACGATCGACAAAAATCGGCTGTTGGAACTCATGCAGATGGATGATCCCGACTGGGCCGCCGTTTTCGCCAACCAGAGCGAGCGCTACTACGATATCTGGGCCTTGAGGCATCCGACCTGGTCGCCGGACGATTGCTGGAAGCGTGTCCGGGAACGTCCGGCCGACATGACAAAAGAAGAAGCGGTGGCCGAGTTCGTTCAGAAACGGCGCGAGAAGATCGATCCCGACCGGGGCTTTATCGAGGTCGAAAGCGCCTTTGGCGGGCTCGGTCTCTATCGGCTGAGCGCGCTGGACGGGTGCCGTTATGTCGGCCTTGCGGCGGACGGCACGGAGACCTGTGAGCATGTCGCTTTTCACAACGACATACGGAAAAACGGCGGCAGGCTTTACGTCGACGCAAAGCTTCTCAACGGAAGAGGCAGCCATCGTCACAATTCGGGTATGAGCCTGAAAACGCAGCTCCTGCGTAAGATCAACAAGAAGCTTGGGCGATAGTTCCCGGCTTTACTGGGCTGCCGACCGGCTTTCTTCCGCTGCCTGTTTTTCAAGCGCTTCCCTGGCCAGTTCCTCGGTCTTCGCGTGGTATTCCGGTGCGACCAGACCAGCGGAGATGACCATTTTGGCGGCTTCTTCAACGGTCATATCGAGGATGATGACATCCTTTCTCGGCACAAACAGCAGGAAGCCGGATGTCGGGTTCGGCGTTGTCGGCAGAAAAACCGAAACCGTCTCCTGCCCTTCATTGTGGAGCCTGTGATCCACTTCGCCCTTGGTTGCCGTGGCCAGAAAGACCATCGACCATATGCCGCGGCGCGGATACTCGATCAGACCGGCTTTGTTGAAGGAGTTGCTCTGCTCCGCCAGCACCGTCTGAAAGATCTGCTTGAGACCCTTGTATATGCCGCGTATCAGCGGCATGCGGTTGAGGACCGACTCGCCATAAGCAACGATTGTCCGGCCGATCAGGTTGGCTGTCAGAAAACCGACAAGCGTGATGAAGATCAGCGCGATGAGCAGGCCGAAACCGGGGATGGAAAACGGCAGATAATTATCCGGATTGTAGACCGCCGGCAGATACGGCTTTACCCAGCCGTCGACCCAGTTGATGAACGACCATGTCAGATATGCGGTGATGGCAAGCGGCGCGCAGATGATGAGGCCGGTCAGGAAATAGTTCCGTATCCGTGTCGATGCTGATAGGCGCGTTTGGTTTTCTGACATTCACCGGGCCGCGATGGAGGCTGTAATACCCAGTCAATATAGGGGGATCGGCAGGCGGCAACAAGCGTTGCCAACCGGCCGGCGCTATTCGACCGTGACAGACTTCGCCAGGTTCCGCGGCTGGTCGACATCCGTTCCCATGAAGACGGCGGTGTAATAGGCGATGAGCTGGATGGGCAGGCTGAATATCAGCGGCATCAGCAATTCGTCGACATCCGGCAGGGCGATTGTCACCATCCTGTCAAGATCCGATGCCGCCGCGCCTTTCTGATCGGTCACGAATATGATGCGCCCGCCGCGTGCGGCCACCTCCTGCATGTTGGATATGGTTTTCTCGAAATGCCGGTCGGACGGTGCAATGACGATGACCGGCATGTTTTCATCGATCAGCGCGATCGGACCGTGTTTGAGTTCGCCCGCCGCATAACCTTCCGCGTGAATATAGGATATCTCCTTCAGCTTCAGCGCGCCTTCCATGGCAAGGGTGTAGTTGGTGCCTCGCCCGAAATAAAGGACATCACGATAACGGGCGAGTTCGCGCGACAGCGCCTCGAGTTGCGGCTCGATCAGGTTGAGCACGGACGACGCTATGCGGGGAACCTCCGACAAGGCCCTGACCATGCTCGTCTCTTCATCGGCAATGAGCGTGCCGCGGGCACGTCCCGCCGCAATTGTCAGAGCCGCGAATGTCGCGAGCTGGCATGTGAAGGCCTTGGTGGACGCCACACCGATTTCGGGGCCCGCAAGCGTCGGAAACACGACGTCGGCCTCCCGCGCGATCGTCGACTCGTTGACATTGACAATCGCACCGATTTTGAGGCCATGCTCCTTGCAGTAGCGCAGCGATGCCAGCGTGTCGGCGGTCTCGCCGGACTGGGACACGAACAGGGCCGCCTGATTGCCGGGCAGCGGCATCTCGCGATAGCGGAACTCCGAGGCAACGTCGATCTCCACCGGCAGGCGGGCATAGCGCTCCAGCCAGTATTTGCCGATCTGACCGGCATAATAGGCTGTCCCGCAGGCGGCGATCTTGAGCGCCTCGACCGAAGAGAAATCGATCTCGCTGTCGATGTTGCGGACCTTGCCGGCGGTAAAATCGAGATAGTGGGCAAGCGTATGGGAGATGACCTCCGGCTGCTCATAGATCTCCTTCTCCATGAAGTGCCGGTGATTGCCCTTGTCCACCTGTGCATAGACGCTGGACGCCTTGATGCGCGCGCGCTGAACCGTTTGCCCGTCGGCATCATGGATTTCGACGCCATCGCGGCTGACCACCGCCCAGTCCCCGTCTTCGAGATAGGTGATGTCATCGGTAAAGGGCGACAGCGCAATCGCGTCGGACCCCAGATACATTTCCCCATCGCCAAAACCGACCGCGAGCGGCGGGCCGTTGCGCGCGCCGATGATCCTGCCGTCGGCATCTTCAAACATGACCGCGATCGCATAGGCGCCCCTGATCAGCTTCAGGGTCGCGGACATGGCCTCCTCGGGCGTTTTTCCGTTTCGGATGAGACTTGCGAGAAGCTGGGCGATCACCTCGGTGTCGGTGTCGGTCGAAAACACTGCCCCGCGTGCCGTCAGCTGGTCGCGGATCTCCGAGAAATTCTCGATAATGCCGTTGTGGACGACGGCGACGCCATCGCAAAAATGCGGGTGGGCATTGTTCCGGGTCGGTGCGCCGTGGGTAGCCCAGCGGGTGTGGCCTATTCCGACACGCCCATCCATGGGATGATGGGACAGTTCCGTTTCCAGGTTCTGAAGCTTGCCCTCGGCGCGTCGCCGATCGAGCTTGCCGCCGTTCAGGGTGGCAACGCCGGCCGAATCATATCCGCGGTATTCAAGCCTCTTCAGCGCATCCACGAGCAGTGGCGCAACCGGCTTCCTGCCAATGATTCCAACGATGCCACACATAAAAATCCCCTCAGATCAAAGTCTTGATAGCCAATTGCCGGAATCGTGCAAATGGTGGCCATGTCACATTCAATTACACGGTAAAATCTGCGTTTACACCGCTAAAAAGCACAAAAACGTCTAGGTTTTTTCTTTTTGGCGCCGTTCCTTGTCGGCTTTCAGCCGTTCACGCAGTTTCTTTGCAAGCCCCGGTTTGTTGGCCTGGTGCGCGCGGCCGAAGGCCAGTTCATCATCCGCGACATTGCGCGTTATAACACTGCCCGAGGCAATATAGGCACCCGCTCCGACACTGACAGGCGCGACAAGCGCGCTGTTGGAGCCGATAAAGGCACCCTCGCCTATCGTCGTGTGGTGTTTGTTGAAGCCGTCATAATTGCAGGTGATCGTTCCGGCGCCGATATTGGATGCTGCGCCGATGTCCGCGTCGCCGATATAGGTCAGGTGATTGACCTTCGCGCCGGGGCCGATCTGCGCATTTTTCACCTCGCAGAAATTGCCGACCTTGGCGCCTTCCTCGAGGTTTGCGCCGGGCCGCAGCCTGGCAAAGGGGCCGACGGAGCATCCGCTCGCGATGGCCGATCCTTCCAGATGGCTGAACGACCTGATCACGGCGCCGCTTGCGATCGTGACTCCCGGTCCGATGACCACGTTCGGCTCGATCGTCACGTCCGCTTCGATCAGCGTGTCATGGCTGAGGAACACCGTTTCCGGCGCCACCATGGACACGCCGGCCATCATC
>NZ_CFHWAF010000044.1:0-31734 GCF_984452065.1 Hoeflea sp.
CAAGGCACCATCACACAGCCTTTGGCGCTGAACAAACAGGTAAGGCGCAACGCTGTCGATGGGCCGATTTGCCGCCACCCCTGAAAGGACTATCGTATTGAAATGCAGAGATGAACGGGCCGGGCGATTTTGCCCTCTGACTGCGTTGGCTCACGCTTGTGGTGGGCTGGCACCACGGCGCGCAACCCGCCTTGTCAGAGAACAAAATCGCCGCGGTCAAATGCTTCAATCTAATCACAACTCGCTCTAACCGCCGCCGAGCAATCGCTCCACATAGGCGGGCACGATCTCGGTCGCCTTGCCGTGAATCGCCTCATCGAACATTGATATGCCCTCGGACGGCTCGAGATTGAGTTCGACGGTGCGCGCCCCGGCCGCCCTCGCCTCGGCCACGAACCCTGCCGCCGGGTAGACATTGCCGCTCGTGCCGATGGACAAGAACAGATCGCATGCGCCAAGCGCCGCGTAAATGCGTTCCATCTGGTAGGGCATCTCTCCGAACCAGACGACATCCGGCCGCATGCCGCCCGCAATCCCGCATTGCGCGCACACCAGATCGACCGTCAGATCGTCCTCATAGGGCGTGCGCGCGCTGCAATGATTGCACAGCACCTTGCGGATTTCGCCGTGCATATGGATGAGGTTTTGCGTGCCGGCCGCCTCATGCAACGGATCGATGTTCTGGGTCACGGTCAGCACGTCGCCGCCATGCGCCTCCTCCAGACGCGCCAGGGCCGCGTGGGCTGCGTTGGGCTCCACATGGCGGGCGCCGTTGCGTCTGGCGTTGTAGAAATCGAGCACCCTTTGCGGATCGCGCGCAAAGGCCTCGGGCGTTGCCACGTCCTCGATTCTGACTTTTGACCAGATGCCGTCTTTGTCGCGGAAGGTCGAGAGCCCTGATTCGGCGGAAAGACCGGCACCGGTCAGGATAACAACACGTTCATACGGAGAATTCGTCATAGCGCCTCAACAGCGGGTCTATAGTGGGTCTTGGCATCGCCGATCACCGGCTCGCCATGGGCCGGCAGCACATGCTCAAACGCCAGCCCTTCGAAAACCGCGCGGATTTCAGCCCGGTCGGGTTTGGCGGCCCTCAGCCAGCCCGGGCCGACATTGTGCGGTTTGATGAACCCCATCAGCCGCATCATGATCCGGGCGGGCAGGTTGAAATAGGCGTTGGCTTGCGCCCAGTTCTGCAAACTGTCGCCCGATATGACGATACCGCCCTCCCGGTCGAGAAAAAGCAGCCCCTCGCCGGGACGCGCCGACTTGAACGGCACGATCCGCGCGTCTTCGATGGGCAGGGCCGTCTTTTCATCGACAACCCTATCGGCCTCGAAATACGTCTCGGAACTTTCGCCAAAACCCCTCACGTAAGGCGCGTCGACCGACCACATCGTGGCGCCGTAACGGTCCTTGTAGAACGGATCGTCCACGCCGTGGAAACCGGCCAGCCGAATGACATGCCTGACTTCGCCCAACGCTTCAAGCGTCGTGAGCCCGTCCGCATCGAGCCGCACCGAATTGACCAGCGTCAACGCCCCGTCCTCACAGATAACGGTCATGTTCCGGCTGAAACGCACCGGCATGAGCCGGCCCAATGCGATCGACCCGGTGACAAAATGGACGCCGGGGAAAACCTCCTGCAGCGTCCCATGCGCCTGCGCGTCCGGAAAGGATTCCATCGCCGCCATCTGTTCCTCCCTGCTCGCCCGGTCGCCGTTTGCCCGCCACACTATAGCGGCGTCTCTACGCACAGCCGAATCAACTGCCGAATACCGGCCCGCTATTGCGATTGCGGGGAAACCAGCATCCTGCGGGCAACGGATTTCATATGCTTGATATACTGTTTCCGCGTCAGACCGCCGCTATCTGAACCGCGCCGTCGGCGTGTCCTATTGATCGTGCTTGGGCAGCGGCCGCTGGACAGCTTGACATGATTTACCCCGCAAGCGTGGTGTTCTCTTGCAACGCTCCACGCAGCTCAGATGTATATGATTGATGCGGACTCTTCGAAAACCAAAAACCTGACCTCATCTTGCTCTAGGCCCTCTCCTCATCATACAAATCGAAAAGTCGATCTATCCGCTCAATCGCGCGACTAAGACTGTTGCTGGCCCTTGCCGCGACCGTCGGATCCCAATTGGTTTCGACAAATGAAGACAGCCTGGAATTATACGCGTATCCCACTGAGGCTTGGCTACGTGCGCCGGGCAATAGGTCAAACCGTATTTCCTTGTTTTTCGATAAACGGGCCAAGTAGAGCAGATATTCTTTGGGACTCGCGATATCATCCTCGACATTTCTGGCTATTCGGTCAGCGCTTATATCCAAAAAATCAGCTAAGTTCCGCCGATCAGATATGAGCCAAGCCTCGACTTCTCTCACAGCGACACAGAAGGCCAATTTGTCCGGTAAGGGATTTGGTAGCCTTGCACCCCTTAGCCATTCGGCTTTTAGTGTTGGCGCACAAGCTTTCGTATCCAAGTCTGTCAAGACGAGCACACAAGGAGCGCATGGCAAGACTGGCGTATTTTGAGAGATTGGTTTTCAGATATCCGAATCCGGCGGCTTTTTTGCCAAGCTCCATCAAAGGAAAGTCCAGTCCAAATCGCTCCCGGATCAAACGCTTTGCGACGCTGCCGCTAAGCTGGTCCTCCACCGCGTAGAATACACTCATAACTCTAAAACTAGCTGTCGATTACCCTTAACCTTTCGAGCTCTTGGCAACACGACCTCTGCGGGTGAAAGACCTGCCTGTAAAGCTGTTTTTTCGCTGTTATCTACTTTGCGCAAAGTGGAGCCTTCGACGGAAGGGACAACCAAAATCAAGCCGTTCGGGTCGATGCCCGGGTTGGATAGAAGCGCTTCGCTATGTGTAGTAATTATCACTTGCCGGCGCGATCTGGACTTGCGCATAATATCAGAAATGACTCTGGCTAACTGCTGAACGATCTCTTCATTTAACGACAATTCAGGCTCTTCAAGCAAAAGCGGTGATCCACTCGTCTCTTGAAGCAGCCAAAGCAGAGAAATCAGCCGAAGCGTGCCATCTGAAAACTGATCTTCACGTTGTCGCGCACCGTGTGGCCGATGATGCTTAAACCTAATCTCCAAATGAGGTTGACCTGAAAATTCGTCCTTTACGAATTGGAGGTTCTGCAGATGGGGTACTATTGATTGCAGTGCACTCTCAATCCTTCTAAGCCTTGCACTTCTGGTTTTCGGGGACGTCTGGGATATTCGTAGCATGAACTCCTGCCCAAAAGGGTCTTCTCTGACGACGCGCCCGCCAATCTGATCCCCGAACTTCAGTAGCTGAGGAACCAGGTGAACGTATGTTATGTCACCCAAAAATGAAGCCAATTCTCGGAAGTCGGCATTGGCGCTAATCTGCTCGATATGCGTTTCCCTCAGGCGAAATCTATCGACATCATCGTCCGCGTCAGGGCGCTCAAGCAGTATCTTTCTTTTATCCCTTTTTACGTACCAGACCTTTTCTGTTTTCACTTCAGGTTCGCGCGGACCGGACCGAGGCATATAAAACGCAAGTTCATAGGTCCAAGCAAGGTTCCCGTCGTTGTCCGCAATATCAATTTCGATAAGGACTTCGGTATCCCTGCGTGCATGAAGACATCGAACCTTTTTGATCCCTCCCCTGGATTCGATAGCTTCTTGAAGGCCGCCACCCTTTACCTTCGCGACATCACGTAGAAATCGAAGGGCATCAAGGAGGTTTGATTTGCCGGAGGCATTGGGTCCGAGCACGTACGAAACGTCAGCAAGGTTTGAAACTTCTCCAGTCGAGAAGTTACGCCAATTCTTTAGCTTAATTCTGCTGATGTGCACGGTTAATGTCCTCGCTGATTGTGACAAACGCTATCCACGCTTGAGTCATTTATCAAGCGCAGCGGGATTCTGGACTTAGCATAGCTGTAAGAACATTGAGCCGGATCAGGCTACAAAGAGATACCGCTATAGTCAGGTCGTTATCTTTTGAGTTGTGATGACATAAAAAGCGCTTCGACTCAGCTTTTAGTTCATATGGGCCCGTTCGAGCAATTCGCGGACCTTGGCGACGGGAACGCCGAGATTGGAACCGCCATATTCGGGCAGGATGGCGGCATTGACGGCAACCACTTCGCCATTGACGTCGAGCACCGGTCCGCCGCTGCCGCCATGGGTGGTCTCCGCATCATAGGCGATGATTTCGCCTGACGTTCCGCCGACGATGCCCCGGCTCGCCAGCGGCAGAATGCGCCCTGCGAGCGCCAGGCGCTCGGCGACACTCCAGAAACCCGTTTCGCCGGTTTCGCGCAATTCCTCGAGGAATTTCGCGCCGGCCTGCGCCAGCATGGAGCGAAGGCCGGTCGGGTAGCCCATGACGATGATCTCATCGCCTGGGTCCGGCGGCGCCGCTGCAAGACGCAGACCCTTGATCTGCAGAACCGGCTCGACCTGCCTGAGGACCGCCACATCCGCATCATCGCTGCCGGAGACGAATTCGACGGGTATGGCATCGGGGATACCCGGCACATAGGCGATGAAACGGGTCATGACCGGTTCGAGATTGCCCGTGAGCATCATCTTGACATTGGCGTCATATTCCCACGGCCGGCCGACATGGCGGTTGGTCACCAGCGCGCCCTGGTCGCCCACCATGAAGCCGGTTCCGGTGAACTGACGTTCGGCAACCGGCCCGGTGGCGTCGAGCGACAGGCGCGGCACCCCGGATGCGGTCGGCACCGCATTGCCGTTCTCGTCGACGACGACGCGCAGCATGCGCTCGCCGTCCTTTTCCCTGAAACCCCAGGCGCCCTGCAGGAAGAGGACGGACGGCATCGCATCGGCTATGACATTTGCGCTCGCCTCCGAGCGGCGCTCGATATCCGTCACCCGTTCCGCCGTGGTTGCGAGTTCGTTGCGCAATTCGCTGCTGAGCGCCGACAGATCCTCCGGCGTCAGCGCCTCTTCCCGTGCCCGCGCCAGCCGGCTCGAAAAGGCCTCCAGCTCGGCCGCGCCGCTTTCCACCTGCTGGGTCAGCAGCGTATCGATGCGGCCCTGCTGATAGGTGAACCAGCCGAGAAAGGCGAGCGACACAACGACCGAGATGCGGAAGAGCACGGTGGTTTCGCCGGCAAGCCGCCGTGCGAGCTGACCCGCAGAGCGAAAAAGGCGCCGGAAAAACGGCTGGCGGCTGTTGCGGAAATAGGCAACCGTATCGCCGATAATGTCAGACACGCTTTCGCGCATCGGATGCTGATTATCGTAAAGATAACAGCGCGACATCGGCCCGTTATTGCCGAACTCGATCGTGTCATGGTGTTCCAGCACCTTGTAATCAACCTGTATCCGGTTAATCCAAAGCGGCTGATCGTCAATCGCATTGATCGTGAAGCCGTTGCCGCTGCGGCGGATTTCCGCCATCCAGCCTTCCCGCGCCTCGTTCATCGGCCCTTCGGTGACGTGCATATGCCCGTAGGGGCCAAGCCGCAGGTAAACCTCCGGCTGCCACAGCCAGGTAACGGTTCCACGGCATGGTCCGGTCATATGTTCCAGGGCAACCACGGAAAGCGCCTCGCCGAATTCGGCAGGCGCCGGCTGCTCCGCTGCTTCCCTTTCTTTCATCGAAACGACCTGTTCCATGTATTCTTACATAGCTTAGCCGGTTCCAAGGTCGACCGCCACACGGGCCTCACAACCGACCACAATATGGTGATCGAGGCCGTTTTGACCGGAATCAAGGCGTTTGCGCGCAATTGGCGGATAATGCTCCGATAAACGGAACCGTTGATCATGACACAGGCGAAGGCGTCAAGAGGCAAAACAATCGGCCGGCTGGCCGACGCCATCTTTCTGGACCTTTGGCGGCAGTACCGCTGGTCCTACCTGCCGCCACTGATGATCTACTTCGCCGCGGGCATATCCGGCCTGACAGGCATCGTCGGGACCTTCTTCGTCAAGGAATATCTTGGGCTTTCGGCATCCTTCCTCGCCGGCCTTGCCTTCTGGGCCGGCATTCCCTGGGCGCTGAAAATGCCCCTCGGCCATCTGGTCGACATTATCTGGCGCCGAAAGGCACTGCTCGTTCACGTCGGCGCGGCATTGGTCACGGCAAGCCTGATGATCATGTTCGCCCTGATCGCCTATACCGACCGCATGACGGCGATCATGCCGCTTTCGGCATGGTATGTGCTGAGCGTTATCCTCTCGCCGAGCGGCTATGTGATCCAGGATTCGGTCGCCGACGCCATGTCCGTCGAGGCGGTGCCGCGCGAGACCGACGACGGCACACCCTACAGCGAAGCGCGGATCAAGGCCCTGCACACCACCATGCAGACACTTGGGCGCATTGCATTGATCAGCGGCCTCGTCGCCGTCGCCGTGCTCAACATCGTCATGTTCGAGGGCGTCGAGGCGATGACGGCCATCGAAAAGGCGGCCATCTATCAGCGTATCTACATCATGGCACTGGCGATCCCCGCGATCTCGATCTCCGGCGTGCTGCTTGCGGCCATCTTGCGCCGCCGCCGGCGCCGGATGCTCGCTCGCCGTGGTCTCTCGCCCGAGGAAATCGCGGCGAAGGTCGACAGGCCGGTGGAAAAAACCGAAGCCAATCACTGGTATTTTGTCGGCGGGGTCGCCTTCATTGCGCTGACACTCGCGGTCGGCCTGTCAGGCATTGCCTCGTCGCAGGAGGTCGTTTTCCTCGGATCGATCGCCATTGTTCTCGCGCTCATGCGCCAGCTCATCGCCAAGTTGGACCAGGCCCACGCACGGGCGCTCATCGGCACCGCGATCGTTATCTTTGTCTTCAGGGCCGTGCCACGCCCCGGCGCCGGCGCAACGTGGTTCGAAATCGATGTGCTCGGCTTCGATCAGCAATTCCTCTCGGTCCTGTCCCTGATCACCTCGCTTCTGACCCTCGCGGGCATGATCATCCTGCGCCCGCTGATCGCTTCGCGAACCATTTCGCACATCATTATCCTGCTGACCATCGCCGCGGGTGTTCTGTCGCTCCCCAATATCGGCCTTTACTACGGGCTGCACCAATGGACCGCCCCCCTGACCGGCGGCATTGTCGACGCGCGGTTCATCGCGGTCATGGATACCGCCGTCGAATCTCCGCTGGGTCAGATCGCCATGATCCCGATGCTCGCCTGGATCGCCAAGAACGCGCCCGGCGAGCTCAAGGCCACCTTCTTTGCGGTCATGGCTTCCTTCACCAATCTGGCGCTGTCGGCAAGCAGCCTGCTGACAAAATACCTCAATCAGGCATTTCTGGTGACCCGCGAGGTGCGCGACCGGATGACCGGAGAAATCATCACGGCAGCGAATTACGATTCCCTCGGCTGGCTTCTCATTGCCGTCTCGGTCACCGGCGTCGCCGCGCCGCTGGCAACCATTCTTATCGTCCAGCACACGGTTTTTCGCACCGAGGAATAGGTGATGCCGATCACCTATTCGGACATTGACCTCGCGCAAAGACATGCCGCCGCACGCATGAAACACTGAAGACTTGAGAGCATCACATAACCGGACCGTGTGAGGCCATGACAGACGAGACAGACGCTTACACCGCCCCGTCAAAGCTCAAGCGGACGCTGACGCTGCCCTATGTCATCTTCTACGGGCTCGGCGTCACGGTCGGCGCGGGCATCTATGTGCTGATCGGCGAAGTCATCGGGCGGGCCGGCGAATTCGCCCCCGTGTCCTTCCTGCTCGCCGGTTTTGTCATGCTGTTTCCCGCCGCCTGCTACGCCGAACTGACGGGCCGCCTGCCCTATGCGGCGGCGGAAGCGCATTTTGCCGAAGCCGGTTTCGGCTCGAAACACCTGTTCCTCATTGTCGGGCTGGCCGTTGCATCGGTCGGCATCGTCTCATCGGCCGCGATTGCCCACGGAGCGGTGGGCTACATCGCCCAGATCATTGATCTTCCGCCGACAATATTGCTCGTTGCCGTGATCCTCGCGACAGGACTGGTCTCCGGGTTCGGCGTGCGGGAATCCATCACGCTTGCCGGCCTGCTGACCCTGATCGAGGTGGCCGGTCTGGTTGCGATTGTTGCCGGTGCCGCCTTCTCCGATGCCGACCTTGCAGGACAGGTTGCACGATCCGTCCCGCCGTCCTTCTCGTCGGTCATCTGGTTCGGCATTATAAGTTCGAGCCTGCTGGCCTTCTTCGCCTTTATCGGATTTGAGGACATCCCGTCCATTGCCGAAGAAACGGTCAATCCGCAAAAGACCTTGGCACGGGGCATTTTCATCACGCTGGCGCTCAGCCTGACGATCTATGTCGCGGTGGCTCTTGCCGCTCTGGCTTCGGTTCCGGTCGCGAAGATCGTCGGCACGGACGCGCCGCTTGCCCTGGTGTTTTCACAAACCACCGGCCTGTCTCCGCTCTCCATAACGCTGATCGCCATTGTCGCGACGGTCAACGGCATTATCGTCCAGCTCCTGATGGCCGCGCGTGTGCTCTACGGTCTGGCAAACCGTGGTGTGCTGCCTGCTATCCTCGGCCGGGTCAATCAAGCGACACACACACCGCTTTATGCAACGGGACTTTCCACGTCAGTCGTTCTGCTGCTCGCTCTTGCCTTTCCCATCACCCGGCTCGCCGAATGGACATCGGCAATCACCCTGACGATCTTCATGACCGTCTGCGCCGCGCTCATTCGCATCAAACAATCGGGAGCCGAGCCTCCACAGGGCACATTTATCGTGCCCGTATGGGTGCCCTATTGCGGTATCGCCGCCTGCGGGGCACTGTTGATCGCGGGCACGCTGGCTGGCTGAACGGAACGATCATGGACATGCAGGACCACATGAAGGCCATGGTGTTGGAACGGCCCGGTTCCGACCTTCTATTGCGCGACATGCCGGTGCCGTCCCCCGGCCCGAACCAGGTGCTGGTCAAGGTGCTGGCCTGCGGCGTCTGCCGCACCGACCTTCATGTGGTGGACGGCGATCTGACCGAGCCGAAACTGCCGATCATCCCCGGCCACGAGATTGTCGGAACGGTCGCGGACACCGGCGCGGCCGCCAAAGGACTGCAAAAGGGCCGGCGCATCGGCGTCCCCTGGCTCGGCCACACCTGCGGCACATGCCCCTATTGCCGCGCCCATCAGGAAAACCTTTGCGACGCGCCGGGATTTACCGGCTATCAAATCGATGGCGGTTACGCGCAATACACGGTCGCCGACGCGCAATATTGTTTTGCGTTGCCCGAACGGGAAGAGCCGGCCGCCCTTGCGCCGCTGATGTGCGCCGGCCTGATCGGCTATCGCTCTTACTGCATGACCGGCGACGCAACACGGCTCGGTCTTTACGGCTTCGGCGCTGCCGCCCACATCCTCATCCAGCTTGCCGTTTATCAAGGGCGTGAGGTTTATGCGTTCACCCGCCCCGGAGACATCGCCGCACAGGACTTTGCCCGAGAACTGGGCGCCGTCTGGGCCGGATCATCCGAAGAAAGCCCGCCCGGACGGCTCGATGCCGCCATCATCTTTGCACCGGTCGGAAGCCTTGTGCCGGATGCGCTGCGGGCGGTGCGCAAAGGCGGCACCGTCGTGTGCGCCGGCATTCATATGAGCGATATCCCGTCCTTTCCGTATTCGATCCTCTGGGAAGAGAGGATCGTGCGCTCCGTCGCCAATCTGACGCGTCGGGACGGGACCGAATTTCTCGATCTTGTTTCAAAGGTGCCGATCAGGACCGAAACGCACAGCTATCCGCTTGCGGACGCCAATCGGGCCCTTGACGATCTGCGGGCGGGCAACATCAACGGCGCGGCGGTCCTGATCCCGTGAAACGGACACCGGCGGCAGACACTGGCGCCCGGTCGATGTCACCCTGGTAACGCGATACATCGATGCCCTGCACGGGTGCTTTGTACGGATCGTTATCGCGAGCCTCGCGCCCGGCCTCTTGCGGCACCATATTGATCTCCATCCGGACCGGGCCTGCCGGTCTGCGACCATGATTACATCGGACCGGGCCGGGCCTTGCCGCATCTGGACAAACGACACGGAACAATTCAGAGTTGATCGCGGCCGCGATCGGGCGGCCGCCAGATTCGACCCGCAACCGAGGCATGCCGGCACCGGACAATTCGCATGGATTTCAAGGACTACTACGAAACACTTGGGCTGGAACGCAACGCCACCCAGGACGATATCAAGCGGGCCTACCGCAAGATCGCCCGCAAATACCATCCGGACGTCAACAAGGAGCCCGGCGCGGAAGAAAGGTTCAAGGAGGCGGGTGAAGCCTACGAGGTCCTCAAGGATCCGGAAAAACGCGCCGCCTACGATCAGCTCGGAGCCAACTGGAAGGCCGGCCAGGATTTCCAGGCGCCGCCTGACTGGAACGAGGGCTTCGAATTCTCCGGGGGCGGCTATACCGAGGCCGATGAGGCCGCGTTCAGCGATTTCTTCGAATCCCTCTTCGGCAGGGCGCGCGGTGCCGGCGCGCAGCCGCGTGGCCGGCACACGTTTCATGCCCAGGGCCAGGACCACCATGCCAGCATCACCATTGACCTGACGGACGCCTATGAGGGCGCGACGCGAACCATCTCGCTGCGTGCGCCGGACGTGGATCAGGACGGTCACGTCACGGTCAAGGACCGGTCGATCCGGGTGAAGATACCCAAGGGCATAACCGAAGGACAGCACATACGGCTTGCCGGACAGGGCACGCCGGGTATTGGCCAGGGACACGCCGGCGACCTCTTTCTGGAAATCCGCTTCAACCCGGATTCCGCCTATACGGTCGAAGGCCGGGACGTCTATTTCGATCTGCCGATCACGCCCTGGGAGGCCGCGCTCGGCGGCAAGGTCAAGGCGCCGACTCCGAGCGGCGTGGTCGAACTGACGGTACCGCAGAATGCGAGGGCCGGGCAAAAACTGCGGCTGAAAGGGCGCGGCATTCCCGGAAAACCGGCCGGCAATCTTTACGCCGTCCTGCAGATCGCCGTTCCGCCGGTGACGAGCGACGAGGATCGCGCGCTCTATGAAAAGATGGCGAGCCAGATGAATTTCGATCCGCGCGCCAAGCTGGGAGTTTAGGGCCATGGTCAAGAGGACGAAAGTGGTTTCTGCCGAAGTGGTCGAGGCGGTCAGCCTTGCGGAACTGTGCAGGTCATGCGGCGTGCGCGCCGAGTGGGTGGTCGAACTTGTCGACGAGGGTATTCTGGACCCGATGGGGCAGGCACCGGCCCGCTGGCGCTTTTCCGCCGTCAGCATCACACGGGTGCGGACCGCCTGGCGCCTTTACCACGATCTGGGCGTCAACAAGGCCGGTATCGCCGTCGCACTCAACCTGATCGACGAGCGTGAGCATCTTCAGCAGGTGCTCAAACGTCTGGAACGGGTAGATACCGGTCGGCTCGATTGACGGGGTGAAGGCCGCGCCGGCTCAGCGCACCAGGATGGCTCTGAAATCGTTGACATTCGTGCCGGTCGGTCCTGGCTCGAACAAGGCATTCACGGCCTTGAAGGCGGTCCAGGCGTCATTGTCGGCAAGCAGCGCCGCCGGATCGAGGCCGGCGCGTCGCATCCGCGAAACACTGTCGCCATCTGCAAAAGCGCCGGCATTGTCCTGCGAGCCGTCAATGCCGTCCGTATCCGCACACAGCGCGTCGATCCCGTCCAGCCCGTCAATGTCGAGCGCCAGGGACAGAAGGAACTCCGTATTGCGCCCGCCCTTGCCGCCGCCCTTCAGCGTCACCGTCGTTTCGCCGCCCGAAAGCAGCACAACCGGTTTTCTGAAAGGCCGGTCGCGCAGCACGATTTCCCGCGCGATCGCGGCGTGCACATGCGCCGTTTCCCGCGCCTCGCCCTCGACACTGTCCGAAAGTATCGCTGCCTCAAGACCCATTTGACGCGCCTTTTCGGCCGCTGCCTCGAGGGATACCCCGGCCGATGCGATGATCGCACATGTGCCGCCGACCAGTCTCGGATCATCGACCGCCGGCGGCGGCGAACGCGCGTCCTGAATATGCGAGACGATCCTGGGAGAAAGCCCGATCCGGTAGTGCTCGATGGCGCGCAGCGCATCCTGCGCGGTTGTCGCATCGGCGACCGTCGGACCCGACCCCACATCGGCGGGATTGTCACCGGGAATGTCGGAGACGATCAGGCTGACGACCTTCGCCGGATGGGCCGCGGCGGCGAGCCGCCCGCCCTTGATCATCGAAATCTGCTTGCGAACGGCGTTCATCGCCGAAATCGGCGCGCCGGAGGCAAGAAGAGCCCGGTTGACGTCGATTTCGTCGTCAAGCGACAAACCGTCCGCGGGACAAGGCAGCAGCGCCGAGGCTCCGCCGCATATCAAGGCTATGACCAGATCGTCCGGACCCAGACCGCTGACGGCTTCAAGCAGTTGCATCGCCCCGTCGAACCCGGCCCGGTCCGGCACCGGATGCGCGGCCTCCAGGACCCCGATACGCGCGCAGTCGGCACCGAACCCGTAGCGTGTGACCACCACGCCCTGGAGCGGACCGTCCCAATGTTGTTCCAGCGCGCGGGCAAGCTGGGCGACGCCCTTGCCGGCGCCGACCACCACTGTACGTCCTTTCGGCTGCGGTGGAAGGTGATGACGAATGGTCAATTGCGGCTCGGCAGCCGCGATCGCCGCGTCAAAAAGCGATGTGAGAATGGAACGGGCTGTGTCGGTCATAAAGCGGTGATTTAGAGGAGCGGCGGCAACTCCGTCAACATCCCCGCCGCAAACAAGCCGGCCATTGCGGCCGTTCGGGCCCCACGGAGGCCGAGGACCGCCGTGACTGTTTCGGAATCAGAACTCCGCCCAGCTCTCGCTGTTCACAGCCGCGTTCCCGTCAAGGACGGGTGCCGCCGTCCTTCCGGATGGCGCAAGTGCGGCGCCGGATCGTCCCGCTGCCGGCACGGCGGCAAGTTTGAACTGCCCGAGCATCTTCGTCAGGGCCACAGCCTCGGTTTCCAGAGTGTGGCTGGAGGCCGTTGCCTCCTCGGCCATGGCGGCATTTTGCTGGGTGCCCTCGTCGATCGTATTGACCGCGCGATTGATTTCTTCAAGTCCGTTCGACTGCTCCCGAGAGGCTTCGACAATCGCCGAGACATGATCGGTCACTTCGACAATCGATCCCACGATCGACTTCAGCGCCTGTCCCGTGGCCGCGACGAGGTCGACCCCGGACTGAACCTGTCCGCCGGACGTGGTGATCAGGGCCCTTATGTCCTTGGCGGCGGATGCCGAGCGCTGGGCGAGCTCACGCACCTCCTGCGCAACGACGGCAAACCCCCTGCCCGCCTCTCCCGCCCGCGCGGCTTCGACACCGGCGTTCAATGCAAGCAGGTTGGTCTGGAACGCGATGTCGTCAATCATCCCGATGATGCTGGAGATCTTGTCGGACGAGTCCTTGATCTCGTCCATCGCCAGAACCGCCTCTTCGACGACGGCGCCGGATTTTTCTGCCTCGGATTTTGTGGCCTGCGACAGGAGTCCTGCCTCTTCGGCGCGCTGCGCGGTCGTTTTCACCGTTGCCGCGATCTGCTCGACGGCGGCGGCGGTTTCCTCCACCGAAGCGGCCTGCTGCTCCGTGCGTCTGGCAAGTTCATCCGACGCGGTTTTTATCTCGGATGTTCCGCCCATGATCACCGAGGCATTTATACCGACCTGGCTCAACGCGGCCTCAAGTCTTTCGACCGAACTGTTGAAATCGGTCCTGAGCCGGTCGAGGCTCGGGATAAAGGGCTCGTCGATGTGCTGCCTGAGATCACCGTCCGCCAGTTTGTTCAGACCCCCGCCGATTTCATTGACGGCACGGACGCGGCCGGTGATATCCGTTGCAAATTTGACCACCTTGATAACCTTGCCGTCGGCGTCGAAGATCGGGTTATAGGACGCCTGGATCCAGACCTCCCTGTTACCCTTGCCGAACCGCTTGAACTCTTCGGCGATGAACTCGCCCGCCGCCAGCCTGTCCCAGAATTCCAGATATTCCGGCTGCACCGCATAATCGGGACCGACAAACATCCTGTGATGACGGCCGACGATCTCTTCAAGAGCATAGCCGACGGTTTTGCAGAAATTCTCGTTGGCATCCAGGATGATGCCGGTCGGATCGAATTCAATAATCGCCTGGGTGCGGGAAACGGCATCGAGTTTGGCCCCGTCCTCATTGGCCTTCAGCTTCTTTCCGGTAGTGACAATCGCGCATTTCACGATCTTGTAAGGCTTGCCGCCGCGATCCCGGACGGCATTGTAGGTCGCCTGGATCCAGACCTCTTTCCCGTCCTTGCCGAAGCGCCGGAATTCCCCCGTCTGGAATTCGCCGGTCCGCAACTGCGACCAGAATTCCCGGTACTCGTCACTCTCCGCCTCATGCGGCTTGACGAACATGCTGTGATGACGGCCGACAATCTCGGAACGGTCATAACCGAGGGCGGAGCAAAAATTCCGGTTTGCGTCGAGAATATTGCCGTCCAGATCAAATTCTATGATCGCCTGCGATTGTTGAAGGGCTTTAAGGACGAGGGTTGAATTGGATAAAAGCAAGGCCTGTCTCCCAAGGTCAGTAGAGCCGACGTGATGCTTGGCGGCCCAAATGGATGATTGGCGCTGGCGGCGCTTCCCCGATCATTTACAAACGCAATGCTTGTAAACACTCATCATGAATTTGCGGAGATGACGGTTGGTTGAATTCATTTCAACCATCGATAACTTCTAATAAAACACTAACGTTTTATTGTAAAAAATAGGTTAACCTGTAAATTAATTGGCTTTGCAACCATACTTACGTATTCGCTTGCGATCGAAAAAGGAAAATACACAATATCCATTTAAGGTTGCACAAGATTTACGGCAAGACCGGTCTGCTCGCCAAGATTATGGCCGTTTCTTCTTGCGGGCGGCCCTAATACGCGGGCCGATACGAAAGTAAGTCCCGGCAACCACACGGCTTCTGGTTCTGAGGACCGGCGTGTTTTCCGAGATATTCTTACGGTTTTCGCGCAGGACGATATAGACGCCGCTCAGGATAATGACCGCCGCCCCGATCAGCGTGTGCCGTTCAGGCGTCTCGTTGAAAAAAATCGCACCGAACAGCACCGCCCACAAAATCTGGGAGTATTGCATCGGTGCCACGATAACCGCTTCGCCCGCCTTGTAGGCGCCGATCATACAGTTCAGCGCGACAAAGCCCAGCAGTGACAGCACCGCGATCGCCAGCAGATCGGTGACCGGCATCGGCCGGTAATCGAACGGCATCATGATTCCCATGACGATGAAGCTGCCGAGCATCGGATAAAGCAGCAACACAAGGTCGCGTTCATCCTTTCCGATCCTGCGTACGATGATCGAGGTCAGTGCCGAGCCGAACGCGCCGACAAAGGCGGCGGCATGGCCGAGCTCAAGCTCGGCCGCGCCGGGGCGGACCACAATGAGCACTCCGACAAATCCGACGAGAACCGCACCGCCGCGATGCACACCGACCCGCTCCCCGAGGAGCGGAATGGACAAGAGCGTGATGAGAAGCGGCACGGTAAACAGGATCGAATAGGTCTGCGTCAGGGGCAGCACGGAAAACGCATAGAAAATGCAGGTGGTGGAGACAAGAATGGAGCCGGTGCGAAGCGCGGTCCACCACGGGTGCCGCGGACGCATCGTATCGGCGCTGGTGTCGTGAACCAGCATGAGGGAGACCAGCGGAAAGCCGAACATCACGCTGAAGAACAGGATCTGATAGGGGCTGTAGACCGCTCCGAGATATTTCACGATGACATCATGGGTCGCGAAAACCGCAAAACCCAGAAGCCCCAGAAGCGCACCTTTGGTGTTCGAACCCATAATGCCAATCCTGCCTTGAACGGGCGAATCAACGGACGTTGAACTGATTGTAGCCCAAACGGAAAGCGCACTCACAGATCCGGTGGCTGTCGCCGCCGCTCCCTAGCGATGGTTTGCCCGCAGTTGCTTTGCCGCCGACGCGTAGCCGCCGCCCGACCCGTCGATGAAATGCATGTGGTCCCTGTCGAAGACCGACGGCACGACACAGGTGATCAACGCCTCGTCCTGAACATGAAGACCATATCGGATGATCCCATCCCTAGCGGCCTTTTCCAGAATGTCTCTCAAGACGTCAATTGTTTCCGGCGCACAGTCCACGGTCATCATCAGACCGTCATTGTACTTTCTGAAATCCGAATTCGCCGCAATATCTGCGCGGTATCGGTTTGGCGCCAACCCACGCAGCGGCGCCGCTGCCTTGAACAGGCTCCAGTAAAAGGCCGTCCGGGCAATCGTCCAGGCTTTCCTCAGCCCGTCAAAGCCGAACCCCGTAAGGGCTCTTGACTGCAGGTCCAGGGAGGCGCCGGGCCACCGGACGTCCGGTCCGGCACCGGGAACCGGGTTTACGGCTTTCGCCTTTGCGAGCGCCAGGATGATTTTCCGGGTTGCTTTCTCGAATTGCGACGGCGTCGAATGAGGCGCCGGCTTCACGATCAGAGATATGATCTTGCCCCGCGTGGACATCACCGGTCCCCATTGACAAGAAAGACCCGACAGATCCGGATCGCCATCAGCGCCATTCGGGCGGATCGCAACGACGCCCGCCTTGAGCTGCTTTTCGGCCCATTCCAGACCTCCGCCGGTAAAGAGCGAATACTGGACATGATCCGATGCACGCCAATAGGCCGCACACACATCAAAGCCGGCTTGACGTATCTCCGCGATGCCGGTCATGCCGACACGCAGATCCAGTTCGAGCTCGCTTTTGACCCAGCGGGACACCCGGGCCAGGGCGCGCGATGCGTCGTCCGCCTGGTCCGGCCGCACGACGAAATGCGCGCCATCGCCGCCGAACGCAAAGAGCGGCAATCCGCCGCCGACGGAATTCGAAACGGCGCTGATCGTCGCCGCCCCTGCAAAATTCACCGATTTGTAAAGGCCGTTGCCAATGGCGGCAGTCGAATTGACGACATCGGCGATACCGATCTGCCAGTTGTCCGGGAGGGAAGCGTAGAGGGACCCGTCCGCCACTTGCTCAAAACGCGTCAGAACCGGAATATCAGGACCGGAATAATGTGACAAAGACCGTTCTCCCGGGTTCATTCCCCTCCCCGAAATTGCTGAGATCGCCGTCGATGCGTGATGTCCCGACCAGGCAGGAGGGTCTTGTGAAAAACGATTAGTCCGGTTTCACAAGCCACGCCGATACCGCACGGGCCTCGCCCGTCCGGCATTTATCCGGGGCAAGGCCGGCACAAGGCCGGCCCGCTTGTCAATCGGAATGGCCTATTTCGGCAAAACGACCTGATCGATGACGTGGATCACGCCGTTCGATGTCTCGATGTCCGCCGTCACGACGGTTGCATCGTCCACCTTGACGCCGTCCATGGCATCGACCATCAGTTCGCTGCCCTGAACGGTCTTAACGCCCATTTTCTTGCCGGCGATATCGCCCGACATGACCTTGCCGGGGATCACGTGATAAGTGAGCACGGCAACGAGTTGATCCTTGTTTTCCGGCTTCAGCAGGTTCTCTACGGTGCCGGCCGGCAATTTTTCAAAAGCTTCGTCGGTCGGCGCGAATACCGTGAACGGACCCTCGCCCTTCAAGGTATCGACAAGCCCCGCGGCCTGCACGGCGGCAACGAGAGTGTTGAAGTTACCGGCGGACACGGCCGTATCGACGATGTCGGCCGCCTTGGCTGAAACCGCGCCAAACGCGAGCGGCAGGGCGGCAAAGGCGGCAAGAAGCGTACGTCTGAACATTTTCTGTTCTCCTGTGAGACTGTTGATCTAATTGTGCCGGCGTGGGGTATTACGCACGCACACGCCAGGCGGATCAGCCAGGGCGAACAAACAATGTTAAAAGCCGTAAGACCGCCGTCATTCCTGCGCGCCCTGGATTGGTCTCGAGGGATTGAGCAGACCGGGGATTATTACAACTCAGAGTGCAATCCTTACTGTTTATTTACGCAAATGTGCTGTGATTCAACCCGGGCGGACAAAACGCGGAGATTGACCGTGGCTTATGGCGATGAGGGCCTCGTCAGGCTGAAGCGGATACTCAGGGCTGGTGAAATCAGCCGGGCGGAATACAACGAGGCGAAAACCGGAAAACAGGAAGAGGCGGACTTCGAGGAAGAACCGCCAAAGGCTTCTCACGCCAAAAACCCGGCGCTTCTCGGATTGGGCACCGTTGTTTTTGCGGGCCTTTTTCTCACCGGATATTTCATCGGATACAACAAGGACCGCGATGCGGCGGGTATCGCCCCGACCGACATTTACGCTGAGCATTGCCTCTCGCGATGGGATGGCGCCTTCGAACCTCTGGTCAGGGCGGTGAAACGCAATTTGCGCGATCCGGCCAGCTTCGAGCATATCAAGACCCAACCGGCACCGGTCTCGGCGAACGGCACCAATGTTTTCACCATGGAATACCGGGCCGCGAACGGCTATGGCGGAACGACACAGGAAAGCGCCAGCGCCGTCGTGTCGAACGAAACCTGCAAGATGCTGACCTGGTACTGACCCCGAGGCACATCTCTTGTCTAGATGGCCATCGTTCCAACGCTCGCTCCGCCGCAGACATAAAGGGTCTGCCCGGTGACGAAACCGCTCGCCGGATCGCAGAAGAACAGAAAGGCGTTTGAGACATCCTCAACGCGGCCAAGCCTTCCCACGGGGATCCGCTTGGCAAGGTCACTCTCCTGCCGACTGCCCTTTTCAACGATGCCGTAGAAATTGTCGGTCTGGATCGGCCCCGGCGCAATCACGTTCACCGTGATGCCGAACGGTGCGAGTTCCAGTGCCCACGTCCGCGCCATGCCGATCATCGCGGCCTTGCTGGCGCTGTAGGCGGTTCTGGTGGGCACGCCGAGGGCGGCCCGTGAACCATTGAACATGACCCGCCCGAAGCCCGCGTTTTTCATTGATGGCAAGACGGCCTGAAGCAAAGTCAGCGCCGATCCGAGGTGAAGCTGTGCGAGCCCGGTAATGTCCGACGGCTTGGCGTCTTCCACAAGGTTCGGCCAGATCAGGCCGGCATTGTGAATCAGATGGGTCACATTGTGGGATACCGCGATCTCGCCTGCTGCCCGCGCCACGGCATCCTCATCGAGAAGATCCGCCTCGACCGACGACAGATTGGGATGTGAGACCTGCGGGGCGTGCCGCGCGACCGAGATGACACGATAGTCCTTCTCCAGCAGCCGCGCCGCCAGATCAGCACCGATACCCTTGTTTCCTCCGGTAATGACCGCTGTGTAATTGCTCATGTCTCGTCCCCCGGAACCATCGCCAGAACGCGCAGCGGACTTCCCGTGCCGTTCCTGATTTTCAACGGTGCGGCAAGAAGCACGGCTCCGGTCGGCGGCAGCCGGTCGAGATTGGCAAGGCACTGAAGGCCGTATTTCCCCGCGCCGTGGAGATAATAGTGAGCGGGGTAGGGTGGGGTATGGTGAGCGGCCTGTCCGGCATCCGTTCCGACCGTTTCCGTTCCGAAACCGCGGATACCGCGTTCCTCGATCAAAAACCGGATGCCCTCAGGCGTCGGCCCGGGGGAATGCGCACCGTCTTCCTTCATGTTGAGATAGGCCGCTCCGGATTTCTTCGACCAGTCCGTTCGCATGAGCACCCAGGAATTGGCCGCAATTGTCCCGTGCTCGTTCTCCCAGGCCTTTATGACATCGGCTGTCAGTTCGAAATCGTCATCCAGCGCGGCCCCGTCGGAACAGTCGATGACATTGACCGGGCCGATGAAATCGCGCGGCGCGATGGCGTCGACCGAATTGTCCGGCAAATCGCGGCCCGATATCCAGTGCGAGGGCGCATCGAAATGTGTGCCGGTGTGTTCCGACATACTTATATTATGCCATTTCCAGGCCGGACCGCGGTGGTCGTAGGCGCTGATTTCCTCCATCCGGAACCGCGCGCACTGGCCGAACTCGGGCGGCAGGACGATGACCGGGAAGTCCGGGTCCAGCGTATGGGTCAGATCGACGATGCGTATCCCACCGGCGGAAATCTGCTCGCAAAGGGTCTGAAGAACGGTCTCACTCATGCGCCGTCTCCCGCCAGCGTCATCTCGCGTTCCAGCACATTCGGGTTGTCGCGGTAGCGCTCGTAAAGGTCCTTCGCAACATCGCCGCAACAGGTCTCCTCCAGGCCGTCGCGCAAACCCTTCACAACCGTGCGGGCCAGCGCCTGCGGTGCAACCTTCGGCGGCGGCACGGGCTGGTACCAGTCGTCCTCGGTCGGACCGCAATAGACATTCATGACCCGTAGCCCGGACGGCCGGAATTCCGCCCGCAGGCTCTGGCTGAGCGAGCGGGCCGCGGCATGTGAAGCGGAAAAACAGCCGTAGTCGGGGCTGTTGGAAAGGGCATGGACGGAGAGGATATTGACCCAGGCCGTTGCGGAGTTGTCGCCATCGGCCGTCCGCCCGCACATGCCCGGCCCGAATGCCTGGGCAAGCCGCATGAGACCGAGATAATTGACCTCCATTTCGTCCCGCGCAAAGGCTGTGTCGCCGCGCGCAAGAACGCCGCCGGGCCGGACAAAGCGGGCATTGTTGATCAATATGTCCGTCTTGCCGCCGATCTCGCCAGCAAGCGCGCGGACGGATGCCGTATCGGTGACATCGAGCGGAAGAACGGCGACCCTGGAAATCGCCTCCAATGCCGGTCTTTGGGCATTGGGCCTCCAGCTTTCGGCATCGCCGACAAAAACCGCCTCGGCGCCGGCGTCGGCCAGAGCCTGTGCAAGCGCCAGCGCGTTCGCATTTCTCGCATCGGTGATCAGAACCCGGCGATGCTTCGGGTCGCTGGTCATAGCCCTGAACTGCGGGTCGTCTTCCATATGCGGGCTCCGTTCTTGTGGGACGGCAAACAAAACGGCCTGCCCCGACCGATCGAGACGGTTGAGCAGATTGACCCGCCCGTTGCGGGCGCAATCGCCGTGAAGGTGGCAAATGATCACCGGCCCGGCATCGAGCCTGACCGTGCCGGTGCGCCAGGGCGCCCGCTCCTTGAAATAGAGTTTGAGCGAGGTCCGGATTGTGGTTTCCGCCAGGATCGAGCCGGCCGGATCGGTGTCTTTCCAGAACAATTCGGTGGAAAGGCACGTCGCGCAGGCATCACGCGGCGGATACTGGATCATGGCGCACTCAGCACAGTGCTGCAGCGCCAGCCGCCCCTCCGCCGCCGCCGCGCTGAGGCCGAGAAACGCACGGCTGCGCGCCTCCGGGGGACGCGTCGGTGAGACCGTCCTTTTTTGCGGATCCTTCTTCGGTGGCGGTCCGAGCGGGTCGGTCATGGGTTTTCCGCCTTCAATATCGCCGCGCTGGAACACACGCCCCGGTCATAATTGATCATGCCGAAACCCGAAACCAGTGCCCGTGCGGCACCCTGCACCTGCGTGCCCCCCGCCTGGCCGGTGAGCTGCCTTATCGCCTCGACAAGACCGATGAAGCCGCCGGCCGCGCCCGCCTGCCCGGCCGACAATTGACCACCGGATGTGTTGTGCGGAAAATCGCCCGCGATTGTCATGTCGCGCTCGCGCAGGAAATCAGCCGCCGCACCCTTGTCGCAAAACCCGAGATCCTCGATCTGCATGAAGGAAATCACCGGATAGTCGTCATAGGTCTGGAGAAGATCGATGTCCTGCGGCGCGCACTCCGCCATGTCCCACAATTCGTCGATATCCATGGTCCAGCCGCCGCGCAGCTGCATCGGATCGTCCGCATGGGCATTGTGACGCTCGATGGCCCCGCCGATCCGGGCAAACGGGAGCGCGCGTCTTTGCGCCTCCCCTTCGCTCATGACAAGAAACGCCTCCGAGCCCGCGCAAGGCATGACACAATCGAACAGCGCGATCGGATCGGATACGGGACGGGCGTTCAGATAATCGTCCAGGGTCAGCGGTTTCTTCATCAGCGCGTTCGGATTGTTGAGCGCATTGTTTCTTTGAGCCACGCACAGGCGGCCGAAATCCTCGCGCGTCGCACCGAATTCGTTCATGTAGCGGTCCGTCAGCAGCGCGAAATTGGCATTCGGCCCGCCATAGCCATAGGGGTAGGAGGCATCGGAGGCAAAGCGGGAAAAACTCGACAGCATCAGCCGGAAACTGTCGACATGATTGGTGTCGCCGGCAACGCAGGCGACAATATCCGCATCCCCCGACTGCACGGCCCGCGCCGCCCTTCGCAGGGCGACCGTCGCGCTGGCGCCGCCCATCGGGATGTGATCGAGCCAGCGCGGGCAAAGGCCGAGGTGCTGGGTCAGGCCTACGGCCGTATCGGGAAAGAGAGTGAAGCTCGAAACGGTGAAGCCGTCGATATCCTTCGGCTTGAGGCCAGCCGCATCGAGCGAGCCGCGCAGCGCGCGGGCAATCCACCAGTGCGCCGACTCGATCGAATAGCGCTGATAAGGCGTGGTGAACGGTGCCGTCAGCACCACCCCGTCATACGGCCGGCGGCGTCCCATCAGGCCGCCTGCCGCTTTTTCAGATGCGCGGTGACGGCTGCACCCGGTCCGCCGACAAGGTCCGCCGCGAGCCTTTTGAGTTCGGTACGCTGAACCTTCTGTGTCGCGGTCAGCGGAAGCGCATCGACAAAGGCGATATGGCCCGGCGCCTTGTAATATGCCATCTGGTCGAGGCACCATTTGGTGATTTCATAAGCCAGATCCTCCGACGGATCATCGGCAACAAGACAGGCAAAGACCTCATCGCCCCGGATCGGGTCGGGAACGGAGGTGACGCCCGCCGCGCGGATCTGCGGATGCCGCATCAATATCGATTCCACCTCGACGGCGGCGATGTTCTCGCCCGAGCGGCGGATAACGTTCTTCTTGCGATCGACAAAGAACATGTCGCCATCGTCATTCCGGCGGACGATATCGCCGGTGTGGAACCAGCCGTCCCGCCACGCCTCCCCGGTGGCTTCGGGATCCTTATAGTAGTGCGAGAAGAACCCGTAGCGCGGATCGCCCTCGGCACGCCGCACCAGCAGTTCGCCCGGTGTTCCCGCGCCAACATCATGGCCATCCTCGTCGACGATCCGGCAGGCCACGTCCGGGCCTGGCCGGCCGAGACAGGCCTGCCCGACAAGACGGTCTGGCGTGTTGGCGGCAATTACCGCACCGGCACCCGTTTCCGTCATGGCCCAGGCTTCCACCAGCGGAAAGCCGAACCGGTCCTCAAAGGCCGCCTGCAGCTTGGGATCGACCCCGGCGCCGAATCCGAAGCGGACACTGTGTTGCCGGTCGGCGGACGACGGTTCGGCGCCCATCAGCATGGAAGGCATGACGCCGAGATAATGCAGACAGGTCGCGCGCGATTGCGCGACATCCGACCACCAGCCTTTGGGGTGAAAGCGGTCGAGCACAATGAGGCACCCGCCAACGGCGACCATCGCCATGAACGAATAGGCCATGGCGTTCATGTGAAAGACCGGAAGCGGCGTGATCATCCGCTCGCCGCCGGTGGAGAACGCTGCAAGTCCGCCGACCGATGCATACCAGTTGCCTGCGAGCAGAAAATAGCTGTCGGGAAGAACGCAGCCCTTGGGGCTTCCGGTCGTTCCGGACGTGTAGAGGAGAGCGGCCTCGCCTGCGCCCTGCCCTCCCGCCTCGGCGACAACGGCATTGCGGCGCGGCGGCGGGAGCGGGTCGTCCGGCCCGATGACCGGCAGCCTGATTCCGGCAGCGCGGGCTGCTTCGCGCAGGTCGTCCTGACGCGCGTCCACGGCAACAACCAGCGCCGGCTCGCAATGTCCGATAAGATATTCCAGCTCCGCCAGCCGCAGATCCGGATTGATCGGAACGATCGACATGCCCAGACGGTTGAGCGCCAGCCAGGTGATGAAAAAGGCCGGCCGGTTCTCCAGAAGAACGGCCACCCGCATGCCGCCGCGATATCCGGCTTCCTCGAACCGCGACGCCAGTTCATCCACGCGGGCTTTGGCATCGCCGTAGCGCAGCGCGCCCGGAGCGATGCCGTAGACCTGCGCCGTTCCCGGCAGGACCTGCAGCAGATCGCGGCCGGGCCACCGCCTTGCGGCATCGTCAAATGCGTCATAAACGCTGTTGCAGCGGTCCGAAATCATGGCAGCAATTGTATGTTGCCGAATGCGGCATCGCAGTTCAACAGGTCCACCCGCTTGTTGGCAATGCGCAATTCGCCGTCCACCCGCTTGAGCTCATGGGTTGCCGTGAGCGCCAGCAGGAACTGTTCATCAAGGCGCGTTTCCACATAGTGCATCGACGTGTTCGTGACGTAGTCGCCGTCATCATTGTCCAGCTTGTCGACAAAGGGGCGCTGAATGACATGATGACAGCGGCTCTTGGGTTTCTGGCTGAACGTCCGCGCGCCGTTCAAACGCTCCACCCTGAGCTTCAGCATGAACATGTCCTCATAGAGGAACGAGGTCATGAGATGAGGGTCGGTCTGCTTGTAGTCGAGCGGCATCCAGTAGCGGCCGTCCGCCAGCCACAGATCGAGCCATTCATCGTAGCGGCCCTCATCCAGCATACGCGCCTCGGCATAGATGAAGTCGATCAGATCGTCCTTGCTGAAATCCGTCATCACACCGCCTCCGGCAGAGGCTTCTCCCTGCGCGGCATGGTCGCGGTCATGAATTTCGTCCAGGCGTGGAACTGGTTGCGCATCTGCCGCTCGGTGGTGCCGTTTTCAACCGCCTCTTCGCAGAAGTCCTCGTCGCCCGGATAGAGGCGCTGAACATTGACCCATTCCAACCCCTCGGAGTGCAAGCCCTCCTGGGCCCGCTCGTACATCTCGAGGTCGTCGTGGCCGACAATGGAAGTCGGCGCGTTGATCATCCGGTTGTACATGGCCGTGCGCGCAAGCAATTGGTCCGGTGCCCCGACAAGCCGGTAGATATAGCTCTCCACCAGCGTCTTGTCGGGACCGAGCGGAATGAAATTGCGCAGCTGCTGGATGGGTCCCTTGATCATGATGGAGGGGAAGTAGACCGTGTTGTGGCGGTTCTCGTCCATGATGGCCTTGGCGCGCTCTTCGCCATAGGCCTCGCACATCGCCTCGAAATAGCCGGGCACGGCGGAGTAGTCCGAGTGGATCGAGTGATGAACGCCGGTATGGCCGTGCCCGTTCGGCCAGGTGCGAATGCCCATATCCTCGAAGAACTCGTAAGGAGACATGAACGGCGCGATAATCTCCATGGCCGGCGGGCGCGGCTCGGGATTGCCGAGACTTTCCCAGATTTTGACCGCCGTGCCGGCAGAGCTTTCATGCGCCACCATCGGATGGCAGGTGTCGGTCTGGTTCTCGACCAGCATTTTCCAGTTGCACTGGTGCATGTAGCGCAGCGGCGGTCCGGCAACCTCGAGCCGGCCCTCGGGCGAACGGTCGACCATGTTGTCGATCGATGACAGGCTGCCCTGGAAAAACTCCTCGAAGCCGATCCCCTCCTCGGCCAGCCGTGCGAATATGAAGCCCCGATAGTTGCGCACCTCGCCGACCGGCTTGATTCCCTTGACGTTTTCGGTTTCGGAAAGACCGGTGTTCTCGTATCCTTTCTTCAGCGGGATCGCCAGCAGACAGCCATCGGTCTTGAACGACCAGGCATGATAGGGACAGCGGAAGAACTTGCCCGTATTGCCTTCGCGGTCGATGGCGATCTTCACGCCCTTGTGCGGACAGCGATTGTGCAGGACCTTCACCTCACCGTCGGAATGCCGGACCTGAATGACCGGCTGATCGCCGATCTGCGTGGTGTAATAGTCGCCCTTGTTCGGGGTCTGGCTCTCATGCCCGACAAACACCCAGCTGTTGGTGAACAGGTGCCGCATCTCCATCTCAAAGACGTCCCGGCAGATATAGACGTCACGGTGCACCTGATAGCCCTGGACCAGTTCCTCGATGTCCTCGGCCGCCATTTGCCTTGGGTACTGCTTGTACATGATAGCCTCCTTTAAAGATCCAGAACCAGGCGCTCCGATTTTGCGCGGCTGACGCAGATCTGCATGACTTTTCCAGCGGCCCGGTCGGCCTCCGACAAGACGACATCGCGATGATCGGGCGTTCCGCTGATCACGTCGGTCTGACAGATGCCGCAATCGCCGCGCTGGCAGTCGAACATCAGATCCTTGCCGGCCTCCTCGAGCACGTCAATGATGGTTTTCCCGACCGGGATCGTAAACACCTCGCCCGTATCATGGATTTCGACCTCGAACGGTGCGTCGCCGGATTGGGTTTCCGGCGCCGAGAACAATTCGATATGGATATTCGCCTCCGTCAGACCGGCTTCGATAGCGGCCTGACGCGCCGCGTCGATCATTCCCTTGGGCCCGCAGATATAAAGATGCGTCTGCGGTGGCTGCGCCGACATCAGCGCCGCAAGATCAAGCGGCACCTCATCGTCAAAATGGAAAACCATATTGTCGGGGAAAGCCTGCTGAAGCCTCTCACGAAAACCGATGACCGCGGCACTGCGGGCGCAGTAGTGAAAGGCAAAGTCCCTTCCTTGCCTCTCCAATGCGCTCGCCATGGAAATCAGCGGCGTCACGCCGATGCCGCCGGCAAGAAGCAGCACGCGCTCCGGCCCGTCATGCAGTTCGAAATCGTTTGCCGGCGGCAAAGCGCCGATCGCCTGCCCCGCTTCGAGCGTATGCATGAATTGCGAACCGCCGGTTCCCTCGTCCTCACGCTGCACGGCAATCGTATAACGGGCGATCGGCGAGGCGGAAGGCTTCCAATCGATCAGCGAATAGGACCGCGTCCCGCTTTCGCCGAGATCGAAGTCAATGTGCGCCCCTGCAGAATAGCCCGGCAATGGGCTCCCGGATGCCTCACATAGCTCCAGAACACGTATGCGATCCGTCTCGTCATGGATATTCTCGACGACCAGGTTGAGCATGGTTATTCGGTCCTCCGGCAAATAATATATGAAAAATCATATAATACTGCAATCGTTTCTTCGGACTTTTTTTCAGATAGCCATTGTGGCATCCAGTGAAACGTAAAGATTCAACGCAATGTCAACGGAAGCATTCATGACCAAGGGCGACAAGCGGAAAGACGCCTTCGTTCCCTCCTACCTGCTCTATCTTCTGGCTGCTTCAAGTGAGGCTGCAAGCGCTCAGTTCCATGCGCGTGTGCGCGCAAACGGGCTGCGCGTGCCGGAGTGGCGCGTGCTGGCCTGCCTGTCCGATCAGGATGGCCTGATGATCACACGGCTTGCTGCATACGCACTTGCAGAGCAGTCAAGGCTGACACGCATTGTCGACCAGATGGACAAAAAGGGCCTTGTGGAGCGGCGCGTGGATGATGGCGACCGGCGCAAGGTCAGGGTTTACTTGACCGGTCCGGGCCGCAGGCTGGCCGAAACGCTCGTCAAGGAGGCACGCGAGCATGAAAGCCGGCTGCTCGGACTTCTGAAGGACACCGATGCCGCGCGCATCAAACCGGCACTTCAGGCACTTCTGAAGAGCCTGGAACACGTCTCGCCCGGAGACTGAGCGCAAAACAACCCTCTCTCAAAATTCGCCACTATGAACTGCCCTCTTTTTTTGTTGCATAAACCGGCCGGTTGGTCAATGATTAGGGTCGTCCAGTATCTGTCCGTCAGATAGCATCCGTGGGTTTGAATGATAATTCCATGCAAATTCATATATCTTGACAAGGACCGGATACCGGTGTGAATCTATGGGCGGAGGACGCAAGCTGCGGCTGAACCGCAGCGGTACGTAAAAGGGAGTTGGAAATGAAACATTTTGCACGACTCGTTGCCGCAACGGCGATTTTTGCCAGCACGAGCGTGGTGGCCTGGGCAGCGGACACCACACTGAAGATCTCCACCTGGCTGCCGCCGACACATGGCATCAACACCGAAATCTTCGCCGGCCTCGTCGACATGATGGAAGAGGCCACCGGCGGCAAGGTCACCGGGGAACTGATATTCGGACTTGCCCCGCCGCCGGCACAGATGGACCTGATCCTCGACGGCGTGGCCGACATGGCCATCATCTTTCACGGCTACCAGCCCGGACGGTTCGTTGCGACGAAACTGATCGAACTGCCGGGCTATGAGGGCAGCGCGGAGGCCGCTTCGGTCGCCTATTGGCGTGTTCATGAAAAGCATCTGGAAAAGCTCAACGAACACCGCGGCGTCAAGGTCATCTCGCTCAACACCCACGGTCCCGGGCAGATCCACACCAGCAGCAAGGTCGCATCGCTTGACGATCTGAACGGTCTGAAGACCCGTATCGGCGGCGGCGTCGCCGGCGACGTGGGCGCGGCCCTCGGTCTCGTCGGCATCAACGTACCCGCCCCCAAGGTCTATGAGACGCTGGAATCGGGCGCGGCCGATGCCGTCGCCATGAATGTCGGCGAGCGTGTCGGCTTCAAGCTGAATGAAGTAGCGCAGATCCTTTATGACATGCCCGGCGGTCTTTATCGCGGCTCTTTTGCCATCATCATGAGCCAGGAGGCATTCGACAGCCTTCCCGCCGATGTTCAGGCCGCGCTTGACGAAAACGTCTTCGGAGAGCCGGCAAGCCGCATGGCGGGCGCCGCCTGGGACAAGTCCGACAAGATCGCCTATGAGGCAACACGCGAGGCGGTGGGCACCAGGATCGTCGAGGCTTCCGAGGCGGATCAGGAAAAATTCGCCGCCATTGCTCAGGACATCACCGCCAAGGTTCTCGGTGAACTCGAGGAAGCGGGCATTGACTCCAAGGCCGCCTATGAGATGGTCAAGTCCGAAATGGCATCGAACTGACCTTCCGAAAACACGCCGCCCCGAAACGGGGCGGCAGCTTTGACGATTTCCCGACATGATGCGATTTTTATCCCTGTCAGCGCGGATTCCCGGCCTTCTGGCCTCGCTGGCGCTGTTTGCGCTGATGGTGCTGACCTTTACCGATGTGGTCCTGCGCTCGGTGTTGAATGCGCCGATCGAGATCGCCTCGGACCTGACGCGGCTGTTGATGGCAATCATGGTGTTTTCGGTGCTTCCGGTTCTGTCCGCCAGGGGCGCCCATGTGAGCGTCGACCTCCTGGACCTTCTGTTTTATCGCCTGAATCTGGCCCGCTGGCGCGACGCGGCGGTCGACCTCTTCTGCGGCGCCATTCTGATCTGGCCGGCGCGGCGGGTCTTTGACCTTGCCGAACGCAGCCGCTCCTACGGCGACACCATGGAGTATCTCGGCCTGCCGCTCTTTTATATCGGCTGGTTCATCGCGCTGATGACGGCAATCACGGCAGCGGTCCTGATTGTCCGCGGCCTTCTGCTGATATTCATGCCACGGCTGGTCGAGGAAAACATATGACGGAATCCCTGATCGGCTTTGCGGCGGTTCTTGTCCTGGTCCTGCTGCGCATTCCCATCGCCTTCGCCATGGGCCTTGTCGGCATGATCGGCTTTATGCTGGAGACGAGCTTTCGCGCCTCGATTTCCATGGTCGCGCGTCTCATCATCGACACCTCCCAGGATTACGGCCTGTCGGTGATCCCGCTTTTCATCCTGATGGGTCTGTTTGTGAACAAGGGCGGCATCAGCCGGGAGCTGTATGCCGCATCGAACGCCTTTTTGGGTCATTTTCGCGGCGGCCTGGCCATGGCGACCATCGTTGCCTGCGGCGGCTTTGCCGCGATCTCCGGATCGTCCCTCGCGACCGCCGCGACCATGGCCAAGGTCGCGATGCCGGAAATGCGCCGCTTCGGCTATGCCGACAGCCTGTCCACCGCCTCGATCGCGGCAGGCGGAACCCTCGGAATTCTCATTCCGCCATCGGTCATCCTGGTGATCTACGGCCTGTTGACCGAAACATCGATCGGCAAGCTTTTTGTCGCGGGAATTGTCCCGGGACTGCTCGGCATCGTTCTTTACCTCGCGGCGGTCCGGTTTTTTGTCTGGCGCTCGCCGGAAGCGGGCCCCGCCGGGCCCCGCGCGCCCTGGTCCGAGCGGTTGCGCGCGCTGCGGGACGTGTGGGCGGTGCTGCTGCTTTTCTTTCTGGTGATCGGCGGCCTTTACGGTCTTTTCGACGTGCCGTCGCTGAATCTCAATTTCTCGCCGACGGAGGCCGCGGGCATGGGCGCGATGGGCGCCTTTCTGATTGCCCTGGCAAGGCGGCGGCTGAACTTTCGCCAGACGCTCGAAGTCCTGCAGGAAACGGCCATCACCGCGGCAAGCCTCTTTGCGGTGCTGATCGGTGCGTGGATCTTCTCCAACTTCGTCAACATCGCCGGGCTGCCGGGCGCGCTCAACGATCTGGTGACCGCCTATAATCTTCAGCCCTGGCAGGTCATGGCCTTCATCCTGCTCATCTACATCGCGCTTGGCTGCATCTTCGAAAGCCTGTCGATGCTGCTGCTGACGGTGCCGATCTTTTTCCCGCTGGTCACCAGCCTTGGCTACGATCCCATCTGGTTCGGCATCGTCGTGGTCGTGGTCACGGAGATCAGCCTGATCACGCCGCCGGTCGGCCTCAACGTCTTTGTCCTGAAAGGCGTGGTCGGCAATGTGCCGACCAGCACGATCTTCCGCGGCGTGACGCCGTTCTGGCTGGTCGATATCGTCCGGCTGTTCCTGCTTCTGGCCATACCGGCGCTGGCGCTCTACCTGCCGAGCCAGATGTGAACCGGGCTAGAAACCAAGTTCCTCCTCCGTGGTGAGCCACTCAAGCAAGGTCTCACGCACGGCTTCAGGCCATTGGATGGATGTGTGCTTGTCGAGGTCGCTGGCGGCCCGCACCTGCGTGCTGGACCAGCGGATCTCGCCCCCGCAACTGATGCGGTGACGGATCGTCATCGATGACCGCCCCACCTTCAGGACGCCCAGTTCAAAGGACAGGGTTTCGCCGAAAAAGGACGGTTTGGAGAAGTCGCAGCTGAGATGAACCGTGGGCGTACCCCAACGTTCCTTCCAGATGATCTTGTGCCAGGGATAACCGATAAAGGCCCAGAACTCCTCGTTCACGCCATTGAGGATATCGAGATAGGAGGGGAAATAGGCGGTTCCGGAAATGTCGCAGTCTCCGAAGCGCAATTCCCGGTCGGTTCTGAAAATCTTGGTCATTGATCCTGGTCTTTGCTGTTTTTCAGTCGGGCCTCGGCCAGCGCCATTGATCGGCATCCGGGCCCGAATTTCAAGCCATCTTTGTTTCCGGGCCGCCTGGACTGCCATCGAAAACTTGAAATTTCATATAATTATGCAAGACTGGCGGCAGCCGAAGATCCGGGACCGTGCCATGAGCAACGCCGAAGACGCGATCGACAATTTGCCCGACCTTTCAGAAGTCGGTCTTGACGGCTTCGCGCCCTATCTGATGAACCGCATCATGGGCCTCTACAACGCCAATCTCCGCACCGAGATCTCGGCACTCGGGCTCAGCACGGCAAAAATGCGTGCCCTGGCCGTCCTGTCGGTCAAGGACGGCCTGCCCATCGGAGAACTCACGGTCTATGCCGTCGTCGAACAATCGACCCTGTCGCGGGCGTTGGAGGGCCAGCTTGAAAAAGGTCTGGTAAGACGCGAGGTGGACGCCGCGGATCACCGTTCCAGCAGGATCTATCTGACCGGCGCCGGCCGGTCCGCCTACGATCGGCTCTGGCCGCAGATGCGGGCGAGCCACAACCGCATGTTCGCCGGCATCGACGAAGCCGAACGCCATGCATTTCTGCGCACGCTGCAAAAAATGCTCGCAAACACTCGCGGATCGTGCCCCATTGGTTGGTGTAACAGCGAGCTTTGCTCACCGAGTATCCCGGT
>NZ_CFHWAF010000045.1:0-31422 GCF_984452065.1 Hoeflea sp.
CGATGAGGCCGAAAAGCCCGAGAAGCGTCAGGCCGTCCGCTACCTCGGAAAAGCAGAGTTTTGCCTGTTTCGTTTCCTTTGTGGCAACAGCCAGCACGCGCTGCCCCCGCATCGCCATCTCTTCGGTTCTGGCGTTCCAGTAATCCGGATCGATCGGCTGATCGTCGTCGCCATCGCGTTGGCGGGTACACATTTCGATGATTTGCTCGGGCGCGCCTTTCAGATAAATGAAACGCTCGTCCGACTGGCCTTGGTGCAGCGTTGCCATGAAGCGGTGAGCCGCGTCGAAAGGGATGGCGTCGGTCCGCGGAAACATCCGGGATTCGGCGGCCGGATCCAGACCTGCCTTGATCGCTGCGGTCAGCAGTGCCCCCTCCATCGGATCACCTTCGACGATCCAGTGTCCGGCCTTGTCCTCAAGGGCTGAATCGTTGCACAACGCCGCGGCGCGTGTGAGCTCCATGAGCTTCGGCCGGTGCTCCGGGCGGACCTGCTCGCCGGCAAGGCTGAACCCGCCCCGCGGCCCGTAGCCGACACCGCTGACTTCGAACATATGGGTCCCGGTAGCGACCGAGCCGACCGTCATTTCGTTGCGCGTCAGCGTACCGGTCTTGTCAGAGCAGATGATCGAAACCGAACCGAGTGTGTCGACAGCCGGCAAACGCCGGGTAATGGCGTTGCGGGCAGCCATGCGCTGGACGCCGATGGCGAGCGTGACCGTGAGGATGGCCGGCAGACCCTCGGGGATTGCCGCCACGGCAAGACCGACCACCACCATGAACATGTCGGCCGGCGCGAAGCCACGCAGCATAATTCCGAACGCAAAAACGAAGCCGGCGAATATGAGGATGGCCACCGTGAGCCAGCGGGCAAAGACGTTCATCTGGCGCAGCAGCGGCGTGACCAGTTCCTGGACTTCCGTCAGCATGCCGCTGATGCGCCCGATCTCCATGGATGCTCCGGTTTCAACGATGATCCCCTGGCCCTGTCCTGCGGCCACAAGCGTTCCGGCATAGGCCATGCAGGTGCGGTCGCCCAGCGGCGCATCGCGGGAGACCGGTTCAACCGATTTGTCGACGGGTACGGATTCGCCGGTTATGGCCGCTTCCTGCGTCCGCAAACCCCTTACCTGCGTCAGGCGAATGTCCGCCGGCACCTTGTCACCCGGTTCCAGAAGAACAAGATCGCCGCACACCAGGTCTTCGGCCGGGACCGACTTTCGATTGGCGTTGCGCAGAACCGTTGCGTGCGGAGACAGCATCTGCTTGATGGCCTGCAGCGCCTTTTCCGCCTTGCCTTCCTGTATGAAACCAATCGCGGCGTTGACGACCGCGACCGCCAGGATGACGATCGTGTCGACCCAGTGTCCGAGTGCCGCTGTAAGCGCAGCCGCGCCGAGCAGGACGTAAATCAGCAAATTGTTGAATTGTGCCAGAAACCGGACCAGGGCGCCGCGTGCCTTCGGTTGTGGCAGCCGGTTGTGCCCAAACTGTTCGAGGCGTTCCGAAGCCTCCCGGTCGCTCAGCCCGTCCGGAGCACCGTTGCGGGCCGCCATGGCGTCATCCGCAGAGACCGCATGCCAGGGTTGACTGCCATCCGGGCGAGCCAAATCGTTCGGCTGAACAATCGCCATCACACTTTTCCTCGTAGAACGCTGAGATCAGGGGAATTTCAAACCTGTCTGAGCAGGGAGGCAGTCACGGGTTTTCCTTGTCCGAATCTGTCGCTGCCGATCGGGTCGCGTGTGCGTTGACGAACGCTTCCAGATCATTGACGGCCACTCGGAATTCACGGCCAAGTCTGATCGCTCTCAATTCTCCGTCATGAATCCAGGCTCTGACTGTCGCTTCATTCACCTTCAGAAGCTCCGCAATATCGTGGGTCGTTTTAAAAGGTTTACTCAGCATTGTTGAGTTTACCTGTGCATCGGTCAACGTTGGTCAGTATCGCTGAAATCATACGAGCAAAAGTTGACACAGATCAAGAAGATTGAACAAAGTTCAGCTACCATGACGGGGAAACGTGATTTCTCAGCGAAGGAGAGACCCCGACCATGGCCGAAATGATGAAAGCAGCCGTTTTCGCTGAACCGGGAAGAATTGTTCTGGAGGACAAACCCGTACCGGACATTGGTTCGAACGATGCCCTTATTCGCCTCACGACCACGACGATTTGCGGAACCGACGTTCATATTCTCAAGGGTGAATATCCCGTCGCCAAGGGACTCACCGTGGGGCATGAGCCGGTGGGGGTGATCGAAAAACTCGGTGCCAATGTGCATGGATACAGTGAGGGTCAAAGGGTCATTGCAGGCGCCATCTGTCCCAGCGGATATTCGAATGCGTGCCTTGACGGACTTTGTGCCCAGGACGGCCAGAGTGCCGCGCATGGCCTGAAGCCGATGGGTGGCTGGCGGTTCGGCAACACCATCGACGGCGCCCAGGCGGAGTTTCTTCGGGTGCCGGACGCGATGGCAAATCTGGCGCCGGTGCCGGATGGTCTGACCGACGAGCAGGTGCTGATGTGCCCTGATATCATGTCGACGGGTTTTGCCGGGGCCGAGGCGGGCAATATCAAGATAGGCGATACCGTCGCGGTGTTCGCCCAAGGTCCGATCGGGCTTTGCGCAACCGCCGGCGCCAGGCTGCGCGGCGCCTCGATGATCATTGCCGTGGACACGGTTCCCGAACGGATCGAAATGGCCAGGTGTGTCGGAGCCGATATGGTGATCGACTTCAACAAGGTCGATCCGGTTGAAGAAATCATGCGGGTCACGAATGGCCGTGGCGTCGACGTGGCGATCGAGGCACTTGGGTTGCAATCGACGTTCGAGAGCTGCCTCAGGGTGCTGAAGCCCGGCGGAACCCTGTCAAGCCTCGGTGTCTATGCCGAGGACCTTTCTATCCCGCTCGCTGCCTTTCATGCAGGACTGGGTGACAACAAGATCGTCACATCGCTGTGCCCCGGCGGCAAGGAACGCATGCGCCGATTGATGAATGTCATCGAATCCGATCGTGTCGATCTGACGCCACTGGTCACCCACCATTTTGCGCTTGACCAGATCGAAGAGGCTTACGAGCTTTTTGCGAACCAGCGGGACGGCGTGCTCAAGGTCGCCATAACGCCATAGGGCGATTGCGGACCCGGTTCATGATGATTGAGCCAATTGACATGGAACAGGTTTTTCTCAGCCTGGCACTGATATGGGTGTTGCTGGTCGCCGCCAATTACATTCGGCGAACGTCGACGCTGTTGTCCTACCTGTTTCTCCCGGGCTCGGTCATTGCGGGTCTTGCTGCTCTTGCCGTCGGGCCCGATACGCTGGGTGCGCTGACGCGCCTGGCGTACGGCCCCGACGGTCCGTTGTCGCAGGGCTTGATCCCGGCACACATCAGGGAGATCTGGCACAGCTTGCCCGGGATACTGATCAACGTCGTCTTCGCCTCGCTGTTTCTTGGAAAAATCATCCCCGGAATGCGCGCCATCTGGCGACGCGCGGCGCCGGTCGTCACCTATGGTCAGACGATCGCCTGGGGTCAGTATGTTATCGGCTTTCTCCTTGCGATCTTCATCCTGGGCCCGGTTTTCGGCATCAATCCCATGGCCGGTGCGCTGATTGAAATCGGCTTTGAGGGAGGACACGGCACGGCGGCCGGATTGATCCCCGTCTTTGAGGAGATGGGCTTTCGCGAGGGCGCCGATCTGGCTCTCGGACTGGCAACCGTCGGCCTCGTTTCGGCCATCGTAACCGGCACGATCCTGATCAACTGGGCAGCAAGGACCAACCGCCTCCATACCAGGGCCACGCCGCTTGACGCTGAGGCTGTTCCGGAGGACATGGCGGCACTCATGGAAAATCAGTCTGCTGAAGGTCATCGCGAGGATGATGACCACCCGATTGACCCTCTTTCACTGCACCTCGGGCTGATAGGCATCGCGATTTTTCTCGGGTGGTCAGGTCTGCAGATCCTGATTGCCGTCGAGAGCATGACGTGGGGGCGCCTGTGGGGTGTGGAGTTGATGGAGCATGTCCCTGTCTTCCCTTTCGCCATGATCGGCGGCGTATGCGTGCAAATCGTGGTTACCCGTTGGTGGGGCCGTCATGTCGTCGACCGCCATCTGATAAATCGTATCGCCGGTACAGCGCTGGATGTCATCATTGTCGCTGCCCTTGCGACCTTGTCCCTCACGGTTATCGGAGAACATCTGGTGCCTTTCTTGCTCCTTGCAGTTGCCGGTATTGCGTGGAACGTCACGGGTTTTTTGTTCCTCGCGCCCCGGCTAATCCCCAACTGCTGGTTCGAAAACGGCATCCCCAACTTCGGCCAGTCCATGGGCATGACGGTGACCGGTATGCTGCTTTTTCGAATGACAGATCCGGCCAACCGTTCCGGTGGCCTTGAGAGTTTCGGTTACAAGCAGTTGCTGTTCGAGCCGATTGTCGGCGGCGGCCTTTTTACCGCGAGTGCCCTGCCGCTCGTCGCTCAGTTTGGCGCGCCCGCAATGCTTGCGGTGACCGCAGGGCTGATGATTGCCTGGCTGATGTTCGGATTGCTTGTTATCGCCCCCGCCGCACACCAATCTCAGGCGCGCTGAGTTCAGCGGTGCGGCAAGCGATACCGGACCATTTCGGTCTTTCACTCAAAAAACCAAGCAATTGAGTTTCCTCGCCACGCATTGTCTTTTTTTTGAATTTCCGATCGGTGGGTCAGTCTGGAGTTCAACCGTTGCCGCGCAATCAGATCAAATCCGCCTCCCGCCGATGCAACGTCGATTGCTCATAGGCGTATGCCTGCCGAATAAGAGCAGCTTCACTCCATTGCGGACCAAGGAAGATCAACTCGAATGGAGCACCCGATTCATAGTAGCCGGCAGGAACAGTCACCGCCGGCAACCCGGCAATATTCAGCTCGCCGACAGTCGTCTCTCGTATCGCATCGCCGGAATGAAGCTCCGGAAGCTCTTCGAGCATTTGCGGATAAACAAGTCCATTGAGGTCGTACCTGTCAAAAATCTCGCCAATCAGCTCGAGATAGCGCCGCTTCAACTCGACGAATTCGGGCATGGCAGGCGGTGTGGCCGGGGACTTTATAGCCTCGACGAAATCAGGCAGTTCATAGAGATAACCGAGAATGGCCCCCTTTTCGGTAATTTCTTCGATATGGGTCGCACGGGCAAACTCCTCCCAGTTTTTCAGTGCCGCGCCGGGGCCCAAGCGCTGCAGGTAGCAGGTCATGTCGTAGGCAATCGATTCCAGACCGCGCCCGTCAAAGAAGGGCGTGCCAGGTGTTATCTGCCGGTAGGACGCAAAGTCTGTTCCGTCAAAGGGATCCTCGACCAGTTCGGCCCCGGCCAGGACAAGTTCCTGCCTGGCGCGCTCATACAGTTCTGCCGTTTCCGGCGACAATTTGTCGGGTCGCCAACCCGGCCCATAAAGACCCAGTCGCTTGCCTTCCAGACCGTCCTTTGACAGGTTCGCCGCATAGCCTTCAGCCGGAATCCTGCCCACGCAGGCCAGGGTTTTCGGGTCTTCAATCGTGTATCCGGCCAACACGCCCAGCCCATGAGCCGCATCCTCAACGGTGCGGGCAATAGGGCCGACAACGTCCCGATTGCTGGACAAGGGAACCACGCCTGCATTCGGGACCAGGCCAATCGTCGGCTTGATTCCGACCAGGCCCTGTGCTGACGCCGGGTTTTGAATTGAACCGCCCGTTTCTTCCGCCAATCCAATGACAGCCATATGGCTGGCAATGGCGGCCGCAGTTCCCGCGCTCGAGCCGCCCGGAGCGCGTTCGCGATGGGCCGGGTTTATGGTCGGCCCTGCCCAACTGTCATTTGCGTGCGTACCGGTCCAGCTCAGTATGGGGACATTGGTCTTGCCCAAAATGATGGCGTCAGCCTCACGCATCCGGGCAACAACCGGACTGTCGCGCTCCGGTATCAGGTCAACGCCGCCGAATTCTGAATTGAGCCTTTTCCAGCCCGCGGTGGTGGGAACCCCTTCCATGTCCATGGGGTCCTTGACCACGATGGGAACACCGGCCAACGGACCGACCGGCTCTCCCGCGGCTATGCGCCGGTCTATGTCCCTTGCGGTTTCCAACGCCGCTTCATTCTCGAAAATGATGGCGTTGAACACCGGATTCATACGTTTGACCTGCGCGATTGCCGCAATGGTCAGATCTTCCGCCGTAAAACGTCCGCTGAAAAGCCCGTCTCGAATGTCACGGATGCTTAGTGATCCCAAATCTGTTGCTTCGCCCATTCCTGTATCCTTCTCCTCAGTTCTTCAAACCGTCATGTGTTCGTGCACCAGATCATCGGTAAGTTGCATCGCCGCCCCTTCCGCAACGATCTGACCTTTCTCCATCATTGCAAAACGGTGGGAGACCTCGCGGACAAACCGGACATTCTGCTCAACCAGAACCACGGTAAGACCCAACTCCCGATTGAGCTTGAAAATGACCTGCTCGATCTCCTCGACGATGGAAGGCTGGATGCCTTCATTAGGCTCGTCGAGCAGCAGAAGTTTCGGATCGGCGGCAAGCGCGCGTGCTATAGCCAGCTGCTGTTGCTGGCCACCGGAAAGAAGCCCACCCGCGCGATCCATGTTGTCGCGAAGATAGGGAAAGAGTTCCAAGACAATCCCTGGAATCCGAGGCTTCGTGCCAACGCGCGCGAAGCCGCCCATAAGGATATTTTCCCTGACCGAAAACTCGGGAATTATTTCCCTGCCCTGGGGGACATAAGCGATTCCCGACCGTGCTCTATGGTGCGGCTCGCTGGATGCAATGTCTGTTCCCTCCAAATGGATTTCACCGGTGACACGGTCGGTCAGCCCCATCAGGGTCTTGAGAAGCGTTGTCTTGCCGACGCCGTTGCGGCCGAGAATTGATGTGACCTCACCGCTCTCGACCTCCAGGGAGAGATCGTGAAGGACACGACTGCGGCCGTAGAAGCTGTTGAGATTTTTGATCGAGAGCATCAGGAAATTCCCGCCGATCCCAAGTAAGCTGCGCGGACTTCGTCATTCGATTCGATTTCCGAAACCGACCCTTCCGCTATCACTTTGCCCAGATGAAGAACCGTTATGACTTGCGCAATTTCGCGCACGAAGCTCATGTCGTGTTCAATCACCAAAATGGTGTGCTCACCGCGCAGCCTCTTGATTATCTCGGCGGTTTTGTAGGTTTCGTCATGCGTCATGCCCGCCGTCGGTTCGTCCAGCAAAACGACCTTCGGGTCCTGAGCCACCAATATACCGAGTTCCAACCACTGGGTTTGACCGTGACTTAGATGGGCCGCCAGTTGTGTCTGAACGTCGTCCAGCCCTATGAGTTCCATTATCTCCGCGACACGGTCCCGGTCGCTTTGGGACATCGCGAAGCGCAAATTCCTGAAAACCGATTGGCCGTGACATCGCGCGACTTCGATGTTCTCTTGAACCGTCAGATTGCGGAACACGCTTGGAATCTGGAATTTGCGTCCGACCCCGGCCAACGCGATCTTGTGTTCAGTCCAATTTGTGATATCGCGATCGAAGATCCGAACCCGTCCCCGGCTGCAATGGATGCGGCCGGAGATCATATCCATCAGGGTTGTTTTTCCGGCACCATTTGCGCCCAGAAGTACAACGCAACTCTCCGTCAGCAACCGACATCTTCACATCGTCGACCGCCACAAACGCTCCGAACTTTGCGGTCACGCCATCAAGAGACAAAGCGTCACGCATCCTGCTTCACCTCCCTTTTCAGATTTGCCGAGGATGCATCATGCGTTTTCGCGTTCATGCGACCGGACCTGGTCAGCCAATCGACGAAATCATGGGCCAGCCCGCCGAGCCCTCTCGGGAGGAACAAAACAACCAACACGAAAATGAGCCCGATGATCGCCTTCCAGGCTTCAACGAGCGTCTCGGTTTCACTGACCTGGGCCTCGGTGAAATTGATGAGTATTGCGCCGATGCAAGCGCCCAATAGGGAGGATCGTCCTCCTACGGCCGCCCAAACGACCATCGTTACAGAGAACGAAAGATCCATGAAGGTCGGTGATGCAAACTCGGACACCAAAACGAAGAGCATGCCGGCATATCCGGCTATTGCCGCTGAAACGACGAAGAAGAATGTCTGGTACATGGGTACATTGAACCCGAGATGGCGGGCGCGCTGCTGATCGTCGCGAATGGCTTGAAGGATTAGACTGGAACGGGTATCGGCCAGGAGCCGCCCGGCGATCAATACAAGCGACAATGATACCGCGACCAGATAGTACATCTGGCGGCTGTAGGGGTCGAACTCATAGCCGAAGATCGTGAGGAAGCCGAGATCGGTGAGGCCGTTGAAGCCGTTGGTAACCGGCTGAGCGTCAATCACGATGAGCCGCACCAACAAGACCAATGCGAGTGTGATAATCGAAACAAACACACCGGATATCCGCTTCTTGAAAACAATCGCTCCGAGCAGCCCGGCGACCACGACAGGGGCCACGATGCCCATGGCAACGCCGAACCAAAGCGATTGGAAGGGGATCCACAGATAGGAGCCCGGGCTGATACAGCAAAGCTCAATCGGTGCGTTGGGCTCCGCGTTCCAGAACATGAAATCCGGTATCGGTTTGTCCGAGCCCTGTTGGAGGCTGGTGGGGCTCATCAGCTTCAAGGACATCGCCATCATGTAGGCCCCAAGTCCGAAGAAGAGCCCCTGACCGAGATTCAGCACACCGGCGTAACCCCAGGTCAATGCGATTGAGAGACCGAGCATTCCATAGACCAGATATTTGGAGGCCCGATTGAGTCCAAAATCATCCATGAAATAGGGAACGACAAAAAGTGACAGAATAAAAAGGCCGTATGCAGCGAGCTGTATCTTCCGCCTTGAAGTCATCTCAGCGCCCCTTGAAGGAAAACAGGCCGTTGGGCCTGAGGACGATTACTGCGATGACCACCGCAAACACCACTGCGCGGGCAATGATGTCGTTGCTGAAGAGCGCGACAAGCGCGTTGATTTCGCCGAGCAGACCGGCCGACAGAACAGTGCCGAAGATACTGCCGACACCCCCCGTTACGACGACCAGGAATCCATCCACCACCAAGGTGCTTCCCATATCGGGAAATACGGTCTTGAAGCCGGACATCATGACGCCGGCCACTCCCGCGAGGCCTGATCCAAACGCAAATGTGAGTGCGTTCACGCGTTTGACGTCAATTCCGCAGGCTGCGGCCATTTGCGGATTGCTGATGATCGCTCTGACCTGCACTCCAAACGACGTTCGATAAAGGATTGCCCATGTGGCCAGGGTGAGAATTGCGGTGACGACGATAATGAACACGCGATAGCCGTTCAACTCCGTACCTGCGAGGTTAATGGTTCCCTGTAACATCGCCGGGACGGAAACATTCTGCAGACCAGGGCCTAAACCTTCGATGTTGTAGCCGAAAAAGGAAAGGCCAAACTCCAAACGGATCGACTGCTGGAGCAATATGGAGATGCCCCAGGTGGCCAGGAGCGTATCGAGGAGACGACCGTAAAGGCGTCTGACGACAAGACGCTCGATCACCAATCCGATCAAGGCGGTCACGACAAAAGCGATGGGGATTGCGGCAAAAAAGTTGAGGTTGAGCCAGATGCTCGACATGACCGTCACATAGGCGCCGATCATGACCATATCGCCATGAGCCATATTGATGACTCCCATGGCCCCGTAAGTAATCGCCAAACCGAGTGCGATCAGCAACAGGATCGAACTCAGACTGAGACCTATGAATATGACTTCGGTCACGCACCTATCCCCAAACACAAGCACCGATCGGCGCCGGGACGTTCGCTGTCCGCAGCGCCGATCTCTCGTTTAGTTCTGCCTTAGAGCTTCTCTTTCAACAGGCCTTGGGGCGTGCAGATCAGATTATCGTTCGTTTCGCCATAAGCGGAATAAGGCAGCGGCTTGATGTTACCCTCTGCCGCGGCGATGATTTTGCTTTGCCCGTCTTCCTGCCACTGGCCGATCCGGGGTGTGAGCGCCGCATGCAGATTGTCGCCATCTATCGTCACCCTCCCTCCCGGAGCGTCATAAGCCTGCCCGCCGAGTTTTTCGCGGACCGTGTCAATGTCCAGGGTTCCGGCCGCTTCGACCGCCTGCTTCCAGATGAAGACCTGGAAGTAAGCGGCTTCCAGCGAGTGATATGTAACGACGTTGGGATCGTTGACCTTGTTGCGGAAGTTCGCAATGAAGGCGCGATTGGCGTCAGTGTCGATTGACTGGAAGTATGGAACCGACGTGTAACTGCCTGCGGCAAATTCAGGGCCCATTGCCTGAATCTCAATTTCGCCGGTAACGGTCGCGCAAATCGGAATATCGTCCTGCGAAATACCCTGGTTCTTGAATTCCCGATAGAAGGCGATGATGGAGTCGCCTACGACATTTGACACGATGGCATCGCAACCGGAATCCTTGATCTTCTTGACCATTGCCGCCCATTCCGAATGCCCGAGTTCGAGATACTCGTCGGCCACCCATTCTGCGCCATTATCGGCCAGAAGCTTTTTTGTAACCTTGGCCATCTCTTTGGGATAAACGTAGTTCGAGCCGACAATGAAGATCTTCTTGCGGCCGTGCTCGTTCACCAGCCAAGGGATCAAATTGCCGAGCTGTTGATTGGGAACTGCGCCTGTATAAAGCACATTGCGAGAGCATTCGAACCCTTCATAGTGCGTTTGATAGTAGAGCATTGCATTGCGCCGCTCGAATATCGGCAGAACAGCTTTACGGCTGGCCGAGGTGTGACAGCCGAATATGTTGGATATCCTGTCGCGCAAGATCAACTTCGAAGCCTTTTCATTGAAGGTTTTCGGGTCCGATGCGCCATCTTCGACAACGACTTCGACCTGCTGGCCGAGCACCCCGCCATCGGCATTGATCTCATCAACAGCCAACTGAACAGCATTTGCCAACAATTTCTCGACGACTGACAAACCGCCGGTCTGCGAGTAAAGCGCTCCGACCTTGATCGTATCTGCGGCCAGTGCCCGACCGATAAGTGCCGGAGTTGCTAGCAACGCTGAAGCTGCCGCGGCGGATTTCAGTAGGTCTCGTCGGTTCAGTGTCATGAATTGTTCCTCTCTGGTTGAGCGAAGACGCGTATTGACCGGTCCAGGGCGGACAGCCAGGCGTCAGGTATTTTTTTATTTTCGGATATGCCGGCCGCACTGCCGGAGCGACAACAAAAAGCCCGCCATGCCAGTTCAAGCATGCGGGCCACCTTGCCGTGCTAGCGTCACAAAAAAGCCTTGCGCGCTCATCTGCCGATGGCCTCGGATCGAGGGGACCGGCAAATGTGTATGTCTTTAACTAACCACGCTTTAGGAGTTCTGGCAAGTTCCCCTCTGATGTGATGATGGCTTCGGCAACCTCTTCCATGCTTAATTGCTGTGCCATGGCCATCTTGCGTATATCCTCATGCGCCTCGGATTCCGATACCGCGTTCTGCGCCATCAGGATCAGTTTTGCACGGTTCAGCTGCTTGTCACCCCTGACCTTGCGCTTGAATTTTCGCAGATCCCTTTGCATGGTTTGCTGAACTTGCCAGGTATTACGGGCGATCGCGAGATTGGTCAGTAATCCGAACGGCTTAATGGGCCGTTCGATAACGGCCATGGCTCCGCTCTCCAACACCATCTGCAGCGCTGTCGGGTTTTCGTAGCTTACAATCGCCAGTATTGTGGGGCCGTGGGACCCCAGACCTGAGACGAATGTTTTGATTTCATCTCTTGCATCGTCTTCTATCGCCAGGAACACGACGTCAGCATCTTTTGACGGCCTTTCGGGAATTGGCCATTCCATCGTTGCGTTGCAACCGATCCGCTTGAGGTGATCCAGCAGAAACTCTCCCTCAGAATTGTCAGGATGCAAGACCTGCACTTTGAGATTTCTGAGGTCGTGAAGACTTGTGAAAGACATTGTGGATGTCACCCGCTCTTGATCTTGTGATCCAGTTGAGCGGGCTCCAACCCGTGACGCGTCATGAATGGGTCGGGCTCTACCGACTTATCAGGTTCATACACAATTTCGTATTTTCCCCGGTCATTAAGTTTGGCAACGCGCGGCCACAGATGGGTATGGTGCGTTTCCGCATCGATACTGACCGGACCCTGTGGCGCGTTGTATTGAACCTGCCCCAAAGCCGGCAGAATATCGCCTAGCCTGTCACTGCCCGCTTCCGCCAAGGCGGCTGCATACAGATGAACCTGGAAATAGGCCGCCTCTGCCGGCGCGGTCGCCGTGATGCCTGGTCCAAAGTTCTCCCGCAGGATCGAAACGAACCTTCGGGCCTCGGGAAGATCCAATGTGTCAAAAAACGGCGATGCCGTAACATGTCCGGCGGCAACCTCGGGCGGCATCAGTGCGAAATCGGCTTCGCTTGTCGACTGGCTGGCAATGGGCATTTTCCGCGCGTCAAAACCGGCTTTCTTGTAAGCCTGGAAGAACGGCACTATGCCCTCGCCGACCACCGTCGAATAAATCACATCGGGTTGCGTTGAGCGAATGCGCTGAATGATCTTTTCGATATGAAGGACGTTCAAGTCGAGCGGAACATAAATCTCGTCAAGAACCTCGCCCCCGATCTTGAGAAACAGCTCTGCAATGATGCGGTTGGATTCGCGCGGATAGATGTAGTTTGACCCGACGATAAAGACACGTTTGCCGTAATTCCTGGACAGGTAATCGACAAGCTGCACAGAATTCTGATTGGGCGCGGCACCGGTGTAAACGCAGTTTCTGGAGTATTCGAAACCCTCATACAGTGTCGGATAGAACAGCAATGCGCCGCGATTCTCGATCGTCGGCAGGGTCGCTTTCCGCGTACTCGACATGTGGCATCCGAAAACCACATTGACACGATCTTCATCACACAATCTCAAGGCGAGTTTTTGATAGATCGAGGGTGTTGAGCACGGATCATAAACCACGGGCTCGATCGGTCGACCGAGCACACCACCGGCTCTGTTGATTTCCTCTATTGCCAAAAGAGTTGCCGCTTGTTGTGTACGCTCAATTGCGCGCGTGACTCCGGTTTCGGAGAACAGGACACCAACTCGCCATTTATCCGGTTTCATCAATTCACCAAAAAAAGGCCCTCACCCCGTTAAGGGTCGAGAGCCTCCCTGCTCTAAGGATGAACGCACTGACAGTGCTCCGTAAAAGGATGTCACCGCTGCTCGAAAAAGGCAAGTCGTCGGCAGGGAAGCACATCGCTGTCATGCAAGATGGGGTTTCTGCCTCGGCTCATTTGCAACCGGTTGGCTCTATCATCCGAATAGTCGTTTGTCTTGCTTGACCACATTATGGATTAACTCGGCAACCAGCCGAATGCGCCCCATTTCCTTGAAATCTTCATGGATCGTCATCCAATAGCTCCGGACGAGAATCTGGTCTTGGACAACCGCCTTGAGCCGGTCTGCGAATTCCGCTGCAACAAAAAACGGCAAGACACCGATCCCGTATCCGGCAAGAATCATGTCGCGTTGGGCGATGATACTTGTGCTGCGCAGTTGAGCCGTCAAACGCGCATCGCCGAACTGGAGATAGTCAAGCTCCCCGGTGTGAAGAAGCGACTGGATGTAACCGCAGATGCGGTGGTTCTGCAGTTCAGGAATACAATCTGGCTCGGTGTGGCGTTCGACGTAGTCCCGACTGGCAAAGAACCCCAGTTTGTAGTCCGTCAGTTTGCGAACCACCAGGTTGCCTGTTGTCGGCCGATCCAGGGTAATAACGATGTCTGCTTCACGAGCCGCCAGCGAATATCGCTGCGGCAAGGCGACAAGCTCGATTTCGATACCCGGATAGCGATCGGAAATCTGGCCCACCCGCTCAGCCAGATACCCGATGCCCAAACCTTCAGGCGCGCCAATTCGAACGACGCCCGACTCGGCATTCAAGGCTGTCTGCAACGCTGACATATCGTTGATCAGGCTTGCTTCCATGCGCTCTGCCGTCTTTTGCAGGCGCAGGCCGGAACTGTTGATCTTGAGGCGCCGCCCTGCTCTCTCAAACAGCTTCAGGCCAAGCCTTTTTTCAAGTTTGTTCAGGCGTCTGGACAGAGTCGTATGATCCATACCCAGCGTCCTGGACGCCGCGGTCAAAGAGCCGGTTCTGGCAATCCCCAAAAATAATCTGACATCGTCCCATTCCGGTTCCTGCATGTATTTTCGCCCAACTATGTTGCACTTGCGCATATTGTATACCCGGAAACCATCACATACGAGTGGCTCGTCAGGAACAAAACTGAGCGGGCAAGACCTTTGACAGACCAGGCAAGTTTTGAAGGCGAATACGATTTTATCGTTGTCGGCGCGGGCACGGCCGGCTGTATCCTGGGCAACAAGCTTTCTGAAAATCCGAATCACCGCGTTCTGGTTCTGGAGGCCGGTGGACGTGACAACTGGATATGGTTCCACATCCCCATCGGCTATCTGTTTGCCATAGGCAATCCACGATCCGATTGGATGTTCGATACCGTCAGTGAAGCCGGACTGAATGGCCGCCGCCTGGCCTATCCCCGGGGCAAGGTGATAGGAGGATCGTCAGCAATCAACGCAATGATCGCCATGCGTGGGCAGGCTGCCGACTATGACGGCTGGCGGCAGGACGGATTGGTCGGGTGGGCGTGGGATGACATCCTGCCGCATTTCATAAATCTCGAAGACCATTTCATGGCACCATCCGAACACCACGGGAGCGGTGGAGGCTGGCGTGTCGAGCCCGCGCGCGTTTCCTGGCAAATCCTGGACGTGGTTGCCGACGCCGCAGAGCAGATGGGCATACGAAAGATCGCGGATTTTAACACCGGTGACAACGAAGGCAGCTGCTATTTCCACGTCAATCAGAAACGGGGTCGAAGATGGTCCTCCGCACGCGGTTTTCTCAAACCGGTTCTGAACCGCCCCAATTTACGCCTTGTGACCGACGCTCTGGTCGATCAGGTGATAGTTGAGGATAAAAGGGCGGTCGGCCTTACGTTCCGGCGTGGCGGCGAGACATGCTTTGTCCGCACGAAAGGCGAGATCATACTTTCCTCCGGCTCCATAGGATCGGTCCAGATCTTGCAACGTTCGGGAATCGGTCCCACGCAATGGCTCAAGGATATCGGCACGCCTGTGACGCATCCTCTTGAGGGCGTCGGCCGAAATCTTCAAGACCATCTTCAGCAGAGAGCCATCTACAAGGTCAGACATGCCAAGACGCTGAATGAGACCTATCACAACTATTTCAAGCGTATCCTCATGGGGGCCGAATACGCCCTGTTCAGGCGAGGGCCATTGACGATGGCACCCTCCCAGCTTGGAATTTTCACACGCTCTTCGAGCAACCATTCCCGTGCAAACCTGGAGTTTCATGTCCAGCCCTTGTCGCTCGACAAATTCGGCGATCCATTGCACGATTTTCCGGCCATCACGGTCAGTGCGTGTAATCTGCGGCCCTCTTCCCGTGGGCATGTTCGGGTTTTGGACGGCGATATTCATTCCAAGCCGGAAATCGCGCCGAACTACCTATCGACACAAGAGGACCAGCAGGTGGCATGTGACGCAATTCGCGTCACACGGCGCCTGATGAAGCAAGAAGCACTCAGTCCCTTTGAACCCGAAGAGTACCTTCCTGGCCCGTCTGTCGGCAACGGCGATGAGGAGTTGGTCAGGGCTGCGGGCGATATTGGAACGACAATCTTCCATCCTGTCGGCACTGCAAAAATGGGACGCGCGTCCGATCGCAATGCCGTCGTCGATGAAAGGTTGAGGATACACGGATTGGATGGGCTTAGAGTGATCGATGCCTCCATCATGCCAACGATCACGTCCGGCAACACCAACACTCCGACCGCAATGATCGCGATGAAAGGCAGTGAAATGGTTTTGCAGGACAACCGGTAAACCAGAGCGTGCCTTGTTCAAATGGAATCAATTGAACGCGGCGATTTTGGCCAGTGACAAGGCGGGTTGCGCGCCGTGGTGTCACCCCCGCCACAAGCGCGAGCCAACGCGGTCAGACGGAAACCTCATCAGCAAAAGAAACTCTCCGGGACTGAGACCAAGACCAACGTCACCGGCCCGTTGCCGCTAAGAACGGAAGCCGGCACGTTTCAGCTCCGCCCCGTTGACAAGGTTCCGGAGTCGGCCCTGACGTAAGCAGAGCATTGCTGTCTCGGCCGAAAGGCGGCGCGCGTCCGTCTGGCTTTCCGGGCTGGACCAGGCGGCGTGCGGCGTGACGATAAGACGATCCTTGACGCCGGACCGGTCGAGGTCCGCATAGCACAGGGCCATCGGATCGTCGCTTCGTGGCGGCTCCTGCGGCAAGACGTCGATGCCCGCACCCGCAATGTCTCCGGCGGCAAGCGCGGCGAGCAGGGCACCGGTGTCGACGATAGCGCCGCGGGCGGTGTTGATCAGGATGGCGCTGCGCTTCATCGCCTTGAGCGCGGCCGCATCGATCATGCCGCGTGTCTCGGCCGTCAGCGGCGCATGCAGGCTGACCACGTCGCTGGCCGACAGCAGGGCTTCAAGGCTCCCCACGCGCTCCACGCCCACGGCGATCTCCGTTCCGGACGGCAGATATGGATCAAAGGCGATCACCCGCATACCGAAGGCCTTGGCCCGCAGCGCCGTTGCGGTCCCGATGCGTCCCAGTCCGACAATGCCCATGGCGGTGCCACGAATGCGGCGCACCAGCGGTGCCCGCGTGAAGTCGTAATTTCCGACGGGGTCGAGCCGGAGATGTTCGTGATAGGCGGTGATACCGCGCGTCAACGCCAGGAGCAACGCCAGCGCATGGTCGGCGACCTCGCTGGTGCCGTAATCGGGCGTGTTGCAGACCGGAATAGCGGCCCGGGCGGCGGCCTCCAGATCGATATGGTCGAAGCCGACGCCCGCCCGCACGATCACCTTGCAGCACCGCAGGCGATCGATGAACGGCTGGTCGATGAGCGTCTCGTGCCAGACCACCAGCGCGTCCGCGTCGCCGATCAGTTGCTCCGGAATGGCGGGCCAGCCGGCGCCGCGTTCCTTGAAGACGTGCCAGTGCGCGTCCTCTCCGGCCATTTGCCGCTCGACCGTCGCATCGTCCGAATATTGTGCGTCAGGTGTCAGAATGTGAAACACGGTGCCCAGTTCTCCATCTTGTTTCCGTGGTCAATGATCGTCCCGGTTACCTACGCGTTGCCGACGGGAAGCCGGCGTTCGCGCATGAAAATGTAGAGCCCCGCGGACACGATGATGGCGCCGCCCAACAACATGTCCGCCCGAGGCACATCGCCGAAGAACAGCCAGCCTAAAAGGATGGCCCAAGGCAGCAGCGTGTACTGGAACGGCGCCGCCACAGCCGCGTCGACCAGCTTCAACGCCCGACTGATGCACACATGGGCAAGCATCGCGACCGCGCCAAGCGCGCACAAAAGCGCAAAGTCCGTTATGTCCGGCGGCACCCAGCCGATCGGTGCGAGCGCCAGCCCGACCAACAGGGCGCCTGTCATCTGCCAGACCACAAGCGTGATATCGGGCGTGCCGCGCAACGCCCGTCCTGTGATCAGCATCAGCGCGAAACACAACATGCCCAAAATAGAGACCAGTGTTGCGCCGAGGTTCAGATCGCCGGCCGGCGCAAGCGCGATCACGACCCCGCAAAAACCGGCAATGATGGCAAGCCAGCGACGCCGGCCGACCCTTTCGCCGAGAAGGAATGGCGACAGGCCAGCGACACAGATCGGTGCAGCCAGCCAAAAAGTCATGACATCGGCAAGCGGCAGGAACCGCACCGCCCAGTAGAAGCAAAAGACTTCGGCGGTGGCGAGTGCGACACGCAGAAACTGAAGACCGGATTTTTCCACCCGCCACAGCGCCGAAACACCGCGGCGCAGCACCAGGGGCACGACGATCACAAGACCCGTGGCGCTGCGCACAAGAAGCACCTGGCCGACGGCATAGGTGGCGACAAGCCATTTGCCGAGGGCATCGTTGAGCGCGAAAAGCAGCATCCCAAGGAGCATCAGGGCAACGCCAAGGCCGGCCGGACCAGCACGGCGAAACGAACCGGCGACATGTGCCATAGGCGTCATGGGGCTCTCAAGGGAAAAACGGGCGGGGCCGTTGCCGGCCCGGCCTCATAGAATTGATCGCGCCGCTCAGTTGCCCCGCAGATCGGCCAATGCGCCGCGAATGCCGTCGACGACATCGACGCCAATGGTCTCGGCATGGCGGTCGTAGACCGGTGCCACGGCATCCCGGATACGCTGCATCTCAGCCTCATCCAGCTCGTTGTAGCGCATGCCGTTTTCCTGGATATTGGCGAGCGACTGGTTCGACAGGTTGCGGCTTGCGACACGTTGCGCGTCACGTCCGATCACGGCGCAGTCGAACAGGATCTGCTGCTCTTCCGGCGAATATGTCCCGAAGATCGGTCCGGAGAAAAGCAGCATGAACGGTGTGTAGGCGTGGCGTGTGGCCGACACGAAATTCTGCACCTGGTAGAACTGTGAGGTCTCGATCGTCACGAAGGGATTTTCCTGTGCGTCAATGGCCCCGGTTTCAAGCGCGGTGAAGACCTCGCCGAACGCCATCGGGGTGGCATTGGTGCCAAGCGTCTGGAAGGTGTCCAGGAAGATGTTGTTCTGCATGACGCGCACGCGCATGCCTTCGAAGTCGTCAAGGCTTTTCACCGGGCGGAGCGAATTGGTGAGATTACGGAAGCCGTTTTCCCAATAGGCAAGGTTGACCACGTCCGATTCTTCAAGCTTGTCGCTGATCATTTGTCCGAACTCGCCGTCGAGAATGGCATCGGCTTCTTCGGCGTTGGCGAAAAGGAACGGCAGGTCAAAAACGCCAAGGGCCGGCTCCAGGCCGACCAGCGGCGACGTGGACGTGATCACCATCTCCTGGGTTCCGGACCGCAGCGCCTGCGTGGCCTGAAGGTCGTCACCCAGCGAAGATGACCAGAAAGCATTCAGTGTCCAGGCGCCGTCGGTCCGCTCGGTCATGCAGGCACGCATTGCGTCGACACCATCGGCAACCGGATGAGTCTCCGAAACGCCGTTCGATACGACGATGGTGCGTTTGGAAATTTCGGCAAGAGAAGGGATAGCCATACCAAGCGACAAGATCGTCGTCATTGCAAGGAGATTCGTGATTTTCATGTCGTCTTTCCTCCGTAGGGGTTGTGTGCGGACATTGGGTTGGTTGCTTCGGCTGCCCGCTCGCCTCATCTCAGGAAATCCAGCGGCACCAGCACGATCTGCGGGAAGGCGATCAGCAGCGCCAGAACCGCGACCTGCGCGAAAAGGAATGGCGCGACGCCGACAATCACCTGGCCGAGCGGCACGCGCGACACGCCGCTGACCACGTTCAGCACAACGCCGACCGGCGGCGAAATCAGCCCGATACAGGTCGTCATAACGAAGATGACGCCGAAATAGACCGGATCGATGCCCGCTTCGCGCACCATTGGCATCAAGACGGGTGAGAGGATCAGGATGGTCGGCGCAAGATCAAGCACCGTGCCGACCACCAGAACCAGAAGAACGATCACCAGCATCAGGAGCTGCGGACGGTCGATCAGGGGCTGGATCAGGTCGCCCACCTCGGCGGGAATGTTCGCCCGGGTGATCAGCCAGGACGTCACCAGCGCCGAGGCGACCAGGAAGAGGACGACCGATGTGGTTTTGGCGGCGTTGACGAACACGCGGTAAAGAAGGGTGACCTTCAGCTCGCCGTAGATGAACAGGCCCACCAGCATGGCGTAGACGGCGGCGATGACCGCCGCCTCGGTGGGGGTGAACACGCCGAAACGGATGCCGCCGAGAATGATCACCGGCATCAGCAGCGCCCAGATGGCGGCCACCGACGCCTGCAAGCGCGCGCTGACCGGCTGGCGCGGCAGGGTCTTTACATCTTCCTTGCGCGCCACGAACACCCACATCGCCATCAGGCTGAGCGCCATCATGAGACCCGGCACGATGCCGCCCATGAAAAGCCCGGTGATGGACACGTTGGCGGCCACACCGAAAATAATGAAGGCAATGGAAGGGGGAATGACGGGCGCGATAACGCCGCCTGCCGCCATCAGGCCTGCCGCGCGCGGAACGTTGTAACCGGCCTCGCGCATCATGGGAATAAGGATCGCCGCCAAAGCCGCTGAATCCGCTGCCGCGGAGCCGGACAGGCTGGCCATGATGACGGCGGCGAAGATCGCCACGATGCCGAGGCCGCCGCGAATGTGCCCGACACATGAGAGGGCGAAATCGACGATACGCCTGGACAGGCCGCCGGCGTTCATCAGCTCGCCGGCGAGCAGGAAGAACGGAATGGCCAGCAGCGTGAAGGTATTGGCGCCGGAGATCATTTGTTGCGCCACGATCTGCGTGTTGAAGATATCCATGTAGAACATCAGGACGATGCCGCAGAACATCAGCGCAAATGCCACCGGCACGCCAAGCGCCAGGGTGCCGAACAACGTGACCAGGAAAACGGCGATCGTCACATCCGGCCCTCGCGGCCCAGGGCTTCGTCCGGTTGGATCTCACCCGCGAAATGAGCGATTTCGGCATCGCTCATCCGGCCCGTCAGGATGCGGGCCAGCCGCCATGCCGCGATCACGGCGATGCCGGCGGACGTGAAGTAGCCGATCCCGAAAACCCAGATCATCGAGATACCCACCACCGCGGCGGTCATGGAGGCGTTGATCCCGTGCTGCTGCCAGGTGCCGTGAAAGAAAACGATGGCGCACAACAGGATGATCGCGTTGGTCGCTCCCATACAGATCAGACGGCCGCGCCGGCCGAACAGCCGCACCAGCGTTTCCACGCCGATATGACCGTGCTCGCCAAACGCCAGAACAGCGCCGGTGAAAGTCAGCCAGACGAAGAAATAGCGCGACATCTCCTCGGAAAAGTTCAGGCCCGTGTTGAACACGTAGCGCAACACCACATTGCCGAAGACCATCACGACCATGCCCGCCAGCAGGCAGAACAGCATGAACTCGATTGCCCTGACCGTCCAACGGGCGGCGGATGTCATGAACGCAGGCCCCGGAAGACGGCAGGGCAAGAGAACCGACCGATACCCGGATCCAGGACCATGGCGAATTGAAACCAATACAAGATACAGTATCCTCCCCGCCATCGACGGACGCCCCGTGCCGCCCCGCCATAATTTTGGCGGGCTGTCACTTTTTTCTTGAATTATATGGTAGCGTATATCATTGTCAATAAAAAATCACTCTTTCCGGCAAAGAATGATGCCCTACTATGGCAAAAAAATATAAAGATAACAAAATTATAACATTAAAGGATGTCGCTTCATACGCTAATGTAAGCGCTATCACCGCATCGCGCGCCTTGCGCACACCGGAGATCGTTTCACCGGAAATGCGCGATCGGGTGAAACGGGCGGTGAAAGAACTCGGCTACGTGCCCAACCCGGCAGCGCAGGCATTGGCATCGAGCCGCTCCAACATCATCGGTGTCGTTATTCCATCGGTCGCCAACTGGGTGTTTGCCGAGGTGCTGAGCGGCATGCTCGATGCCGCCGAGGAAACGGCCTTCGAAATTCAGTTCGTCACCAGCCGCTACGTTGCCGCGCGCGAGACCGGGCTGTTGCGCGTGCTCGCCATCCAGAGGCCGGTGGGCGTGATCGTCACCGGCCATAATCAGAGCCCCGACGGACGGCGCATCCTTGAGGGGATGGGATGCCCCGTCGTTCAGATCATGGAGATCGGCCCCGACCCGATCGACCTGATGATCGGGATCGATCAGGCCGCCGCCGGCGCGGCAATAGTCGAACATCTGATCGCGCAAGGCTACCGCAGGATCGGTTTTCTTGGCGGGCGCATGGACCCGCGTTCGCAGCGCCGCCTGGCGGGTTACCGGGCCGCCATGGCCAGGGCGGGCCTTGAGGAACCCGAGCGCGTCCTGACGACACAGGAGCCGACCAGCATCGCCAAAGGCGCGGAGATGCTCGGGGATTTTCTCGCCCTGTCACCCGATCTTGATGCCGTCTTCTGCAACAATGGCGATCTCGCCCTCGGGGCGCTGTTCGAGAGCCAGCGCCGCGGCATTCGCGTTCCGCAGCAGTTCGGCATCGCAGGCTTCAACGATCTGGATATGGAAGCCTCGGCATTTCCGTCGATCACCAGCGTGCGGACCCACCGCTACGAGATGGGACGCCGCGCGGTGGACATGCTCACCTCGGCGGTAGCGGGCAAAAGACCCGATCCGGCCGTCATCGATCTGGGTTTCGAGGTGATGGCGCGGCAAAGCACCGCCCGCAAGGCTTCGGCCTCGTAGGACACCCAATGGAAAGCGCGGTCGCGCATCAAGGAGAGTTTCGTGCACATTCTCATCATCGGAGCAGCCGGCATGGTCGGCCGCAAGATCACGGCAGCAATCCTGGCCGACCCGACCATCGCGGGGGGCAGGGTCACGGAGCTTTCGCTCGCCGACAGGATCACGCCGCAGACGCATGACTGGTCCGATGGCCGCATGCGCGCGCGGGCGGTCGATCTCGGCGATCCCGCGGTGCCGGCGCAGCTGATCGCCGAGCGTCCGGATGTCATCATCCATCTGGCCGCCGTGGTTTCCGGCGAGGCGGAGATGCATTTCGACAAAGGCTATGCGGTGAATATCGACAGCACGCGCGCGCTGCTGGAAGCCGTGCGCCATGTGGATGACGAATACTGCCCTCGCCTTGTCTTCGCGTCCTCGCTGGCGATCTTCGGCCCGCCCTTCCCGGCGCGCATTCCCGACGATTTCGCACCGGAGCCTCGAACAAGCTACGGCACGCAGAAGGTGATCGCGGAACTGTTGATCAACGACTATTCGCGTAAAGGCATGATCGACGGCGTTTCCCTGCGCCTGCCGACAATCTGCGTGCGGCCGGGCAAGCCGAATACGGCGGCATCGAGCTTTTTCTCCGGCATCATCCGCGAGCCGCTGATCGGTCAACCGGCCGCCTTGCCGGTCCCCGACACGACACGCCACTGGCATGCAAGTCCGCGCAGCGCCGCCGGCTTCTTCATTCATGCCACGGGTATGGACACCGCGCCGCTCGGCCACCGGCGCGCACTCAACATGCCCGGCCTTTCGGCGACCGTGGCCGAGCAGATCGAGGCACTGCGCGCGCTCGCCGGGCAAAGCGCGGTGGATCTGATCCATCCGGCACACGATCCGCTGGTTGCGGACATCGTCGGCGGATGGGGCGAGGATTATGAGGCGAGCCGCGCCCGCGCACTCGGCTTCACCGCCGAGACCAGCTTTGAGGACATCATCAAGGTTCATATCGAGGACGAGCTTGACGGTGCCGTCGCGGCGCCGACGGCCGGTATTCCCGCTGAAGAGGAACAAATCCAATGAACAACAAAACCGCGATCGTGACCGGGGCCGGAACCGGCGTCGGGCGTGCCGTGGCCAAGGCGCTTGCCGACGACGGCTGGCATATCGCTTATGCCGGCCGGCGTGAGGCGCCGCTTTCCCGGGCCGCCGGGGCAGCCGATCCCTCGGGCGCATCCAGCCTGATCGTTCCAACCGATGTTACCGATCCCGAGGCGGTCGCTGCATTGTTCGACAAGGTGGTGTCCCAATGGGGCCGCGTCGACCTTCTGTTCAACAATGCCGGTGTCGTGGCCCCGCCGGTACCCATGGATGAGCTCGATCTGACGGTCTGGCGCTCGGTGGTCGATGTGAACCTGTCGGGTATGTTCTACTGCATGGCAGCGGCGTTCCGCGTCATGAAGGCTCAGGAGCCGCGCGGCGGCCGCATCATCAACAACGGCTCGATCTCGGCAACGACCCCGCGACTTCATTCAGCGCCATACACGGCGACGAAGCACGCCGTCCTCGGCCTGACCAAATCCGGTGCTCTGGACGGCCGGGACTTCAACATCGCCGTCGGTCAGATCGATATCGGCAATGCGGCAACGGATATGACGGAAAAAATGTCCGATGGCGTCCTGCAGGCCGATGGATCCATCGTCCGGGAGCCGGTGATCGACGCGGCGCATGTCGGCCGGTCGGTCGCCCATATCGCTTCCCTGCCGCTCGATACCAACGTTCTGACGATGAATGTCATGGCATTGAAGATGCCCTTTGCCGGCCGCGGCTAGATCTGCCGGGTCCAGCCGCAAAGGACAGAAATCCGTTCCAGGGAGCCTCCGCCATGTCATCAACACGCGCCAACAAGCGATTCCGTTCACAGGAATGGTTCGACAATCCGAACAACCCGGGCATGACGGCGCTCTATGTCGAACGCTATCAGAATCAGGCATTCACGCGTGAAGAGCTGCAGTCCGGCCGGCCGGTCATCGGCATCGCCAACACCGGCTCCGATCTGGCGCCGTGCAACAAGATCCACCTTTTCCTGATGGAGCGCGTCAAGGCCGGCATTCGCGATGCCGGCGGTATCCCGATGGAGTTTCCCGTCCATCCCATTCAGGAGACCGGCAAGCGCCCGACCGCGGCGCTCGACCGCAACCTCGCCTATCTCAACCTGGTGGAGGTGCTGCACGGCTACCCGATCGACGCGGTGGTGCTGACCACCGGTTGCGACAAGACCACGCCCGCCATGCTGATGGGGGCGGCCACGGTCGACATACCGGCCATCGTGCTCAATGGCGGGCCGATGCTGGACGGCTGGTGGAAGGGCAGGCGCGCCGGCTCCGGCACCATCATCTGGGAGTCCCGGCGCCTGCTTGCCGAAGGCAGGATCGACTATGAGGAGTTCATGAACAGGACCTGCGCCGCGGCGCCTTCGCTCGGCCACTGCAACACGATGGGCACGGCCTCCACCATGAATGCCATGGCCGAGGCGCTGGGCATGACCCTGCCCGGGTCGTCGGCCATTCCGGCCCCGTTCCGCGAGCGCATGGCGATGGCCTTCGAGACCGGCAGGCGGGCCGTCCGCATGGCATATGAAGACCTCAAGCCCTCCGACATCCTGACCCGCAAGGCATTCGAGAACGCGATACGCGTCAACACCGCGATCGGCGGCTCCACCAACGCCCCGCCACACATGCAGGCCATCGCCCGCCATGCCGGTGTGGAATTGGATGTGAGCGACTGGCAGACGATCGGCTTCGACCTGCCGTTGCTGGTCAACATGCAGCCGGCGGGCGAGTATCTGGGGGAAAGTTTCTTCCGTGCCGGTGGTGTACCGGCTGTGATGGGCGAGCTGCTGGCCGCGGGCCATCTGCATGGCGATGTCATGACCGCCCTGGGCAAGCCGGTCCTGGAAGCGTTGAACGGCGCGCGCAGCGAGGATCATGACGTCATCCGTCCGGTCGACAAACCCTTGCGTGAGAAGGCAGGTTTCATCGTCCTGTCAGGCAATCTGTTCGACAGTGCGCTGATGAAGACCTCGGTCATCTCCGACGATTTCCGCAGCCGCTTCCTCAAAGATGGTGTGTTCGACGCACGCGCAGTGGTGTTCGAGGGGCCGGAGGATTACCACGAGCGCATCAATGACGCGTCTCTCGGCATCGACGAAAACACCATCCTTTTTATCCGCAATGTCGGCTGTGTCGGCTATCCGGGCTCGGCCGAAGTGGTCAACATGCAGCCACCCGACGCGCTGATCCAGAAGGGCATCAATCATTTGCCGACCGTGGGCGACGGCCGCCAGTCCGGCACGTCGGAAAGTCCGTCCATCCTCAACGCCTCCCCGGAGGCGGCGGTCGGTGGCGGTCTCGCCCTGCTTCAGACGGGCGACACCGTGCGGCTTGACATCGAAAACGGCACACTGAACGCCCTTGTGCCGGAGGGCGAATGGCAGGCCCGCCATGATACCTGGTCGGAGCCGGACCTGGAGAACCAGACACCCTGGCAGGAAATCTACCGCACCCATGTCGGCCAGCTGGCCCAGGGCGGCTGCCTGGAGCTCGCCACCGCCTATCAGCGTGTTGGCCGCAACCTCCCCCGCGACAATCATTGATGTCGGGCATTGATGTCGGGAACACACCGGACCGGCATGGAGGGCGACGGGCAGGTCGAGTTCGTCGAGCTTGATCCCTGGTGCAACCTTATTGTCAGCCGTTGTTACCGATTTTGTTGTCCATCGTCCAGCTATAGCATGTATGCCGCTTAGACCAGATGAGCGTATTAATCACCAAGTGCCAAATGGACGCCCAAGGCAATAAGTAAACAACCTGCAAGTGCGCGGAACGCAACTTGTTTCCTGGACGATCGGCTAAGTTTCTTGACGACTATGTTTGCGAGAAGTGCACACATCACATCGGACGATGAAAATATGAAATTGGCGATCGTGCCAAGCACAAGAAACTGTAGCCAAATTGGTGTTGTGCTGTCCGGCTGTGTGAACTGGGGGAGAAACGCAATAAAAAACAAACCTGTTTTGGGGTTCAGCACTTCCACCACCAGCCCTTCCAGCAAAGGGCGCCGGTTTCCCGCCTCAGATTGAGCGGACTGATCTTCATCGACCGAAGGAGAGCGGAAGAGTCCAATGCCCAGCCAAACCAGATAAAGGGCGCCGGCGAATTTCAGTCCTAGATAGACTTGGGGATAGTAGTGCAACAGCACGCTTAAGCCGACAGCGGCTCCCACAACATGTGCGTAGGTGCCGATGTGAATGCCTAGAGAGGCTAGAATTCCATAGTTGATACCACGTGCGGTTGTTTGAGCAGCGACGTATAGCATAGCTGGTCCGGGCACGTATCCATAAAGAGTTGCTGTAACGAGAAAAGTGACAAATAGACTTTCAGAAATCATGCCGCATCCAGCTACCGGTCGCGTCTAAAGGTGCCTGACTTTTCACTGATTCAGATCCATCAGTTTTTCTGAAAGACGTAGATGTAGTTACCCGCCTTGCCCGAAAGATCTCGATCCATCGGCCAGGCTTTGGTCTTCTTGACCAGGGTAAATCCCGCAGACGTCAGCTCGGCCTGGAAGTGCTGATCGCATACCTTGAATTCTACTTCCCCTTTCAAGGCCAATGTCACATTCTCGTCTATCAGCTCCAAAATGTATCCGGAAATGTCAGGCCGTCTTCCTTTGGCGTCGGCCTTAGCGGCTTTGTAAAACTCACGAACTGCTGTGTTGTAGTCGGAGGAAAGCGGTGAAGGAAAGTCCGCAACGATGTTTTCGCCGAACACAGCATACCCTCCCGGACGCAGAGCGCGAGCGAGTTTGGAGGCAAAAGCCCCCTGTCTTGTGTGCTCAATATGGTGATACGCTGATGAGAGGAGCAGCAAATCAAACCCGTCGTTGCTGCTCAGCCAGGCTTGGGCATCCGCACACTCGAACTTGGACTTGCCGAACGCTTTATAGCGTTTGCGGGCAAAGTCGACATTCTTTTGATCTATGTCCACTCCGGAAATTGACGCTATGTTTGGGTGCGACACCACTCCAAGCATGGACATGCCTGTTCCACAGCAAATATCGGCAACTCTTGCATTGCAGAGTGTGTCCAATATGGTCTGGGCCTCTGTCCAGAAATGATTGAACATAGCCATCTCATCCGGGCGAGACCACTCTTCGATCTCATAGTTTTCCGGTGTCAGATAGGTTTCAACGTCCATTCAATTCATCCCTTTTCCGCTCAGGTCAGTTGGCCGGCAAATTTCGGCCGGTTACTGAGGGTCGATCGGGTGCTGGGGCATGAAATCGAACAGAAGAATGTCCCGATATGCATATTCGCAGTTTTCGCCGACTTCGACAGGCGTTAGCTTGTGGTAAACGAGATCGTCATCGATGATGTAGCACTCGCCAGACTGGCGCATGTTTAAATGTTCGAGGCTATTCATATCGTTGTCTGCGATTTGAACCTGACCGCCACGCAAACCGCAGCAGCCCACGAGAACAACCGAGATGTACTTTTCACCATCCTTGTGAAAACCCGGAGGACTTGTTTCGCAGGGAAGGTTCTGCATCGCGCAGTAGCGCATAATATGAAGGTTCACATCGTAGGTTTGCCCTGGACGCGATCCTGGTAGACGGGCTATGAGATTCGCCATGATCTTACATAGGCCAACGTCCCTAGCCATCTCCTGATCTATCTGTTCGTAAGTGCGTTCCACACCGCCCAGTTCAGAGTTGTAGTAAGTATCCTGAACGTAGGCTTCAACGAAGTCTTTGGCCTGAATATTGATTTTGCCATCCAGAACCTCGGCCGAGTATTTGTTGAATGTCCGATATCGCTTGCCCGTGGAATAGTAAATGTCCGTAGGGAGCTCCCACGCCTTTTGCGCCAATTTGGACAGTGCAGTGGCAACATCGTGATCAACCGGTAGCGGGTGGTTCGTAAACCCGCGGGTTCGAATTTCTTCCTTTGGAATGAGATGTTGGTCTGTGTCAACCAGAATGACTATATCCACTTGCATTCTCCTCGGTTGCTCGCAAAGGTTTTATATACATGACGAGTATTCTCAAAACAACCAAAAAGATATGTTTCTTCTATTAGACAAGCATCGGGCGATCATATTAAGCCATTTGACCGGCTTATCCGGCCTTCGGTGGACCAAATCAGCCCGTCGACGTCGTTGAACGGCTTGCCCGATGCACCACATCGCGCTGCGCGACGCGCCTTGCCGAATGGACCGATTTTCCGCCATCAAATGCATCAATCTAATCACAACTCGCTCTAAGCGACTGATTTTGATTGGGTTATAACTGCCAGTTCCATGATCCCGGCAACTGTGTTTATGCTGCCGGGTCTAGCCGTCAGGGTTTTGTTGATTTGAGGATGGTGCGATGATGCTTGAATTGCCGGAACTGCCGGCTTTGTCACTGACCGGCAACGGGCAACAGTTGCGCGAGACCGTCTTTGCCGGCAGCTTGCCCGAAAGCCTTGGAGACGGCGATATCCGCTTGAACCTTTCCGGCATGGAGGGCGACGGGCAGGTCGAGTTCGTCGAGCTTGATCCCTGGTGCAACCTTATTGTCAGCCGTTGTTACTGGAAACAGCCGGGTGCGTTGCGCTATCGCGGAGAAGGATGGATCCGGTTCAATTTCTGCCTGGCCGCCGATGCGACCTTCGTTTTCGATCAGCACGGCGCTTATGACCTCAAGGGCAGCGAGCTGCGGGTTTTCCATCAACCCGACGGGATCGATTGCGGACATATCATCCGCCCCGAGGCGCACTCGGTTTGCGTAACCCTGTCGCTGCATCGTGACCAGATGATCCGGCGCATGCGCGAGATACCCGAATTGGCGGGCACAGTGCTGGCCGGTATTGCCGACGATGACGGCTTCTTTTTCGAACGGCTGGGCCAGCGGCCGGAAGCGTTGAGGGCCGTCCGCGACCTCCTCGACAATCCCTATGGCGGCAGCCTGCGCGCCCGTTACGTTCGCGCCAAGAGCGAGGCGCTGTTATGCGCAGCCTTTGACGCGATGCTTGAACGAAGCGTGGAACCGCGTGCCCCTTTCATGCGCGAGGCCGACTGGCAGCGCATTGACACGGCCCGGATGCATATCGATCGCGATATTCTCAACGTGCCGTCCGTTGAACGCCTGGCGCGGATGGTCGGGCTTAATCGCAACAAATTGTCCTATGGCTTCAGGCATCACTTCAATGTCACGATATCGCGCTACGTCGCGGGCGAGCGTCTGGAACTGGCCTGGCGGCTGCTGGAGGCCGGTCAGCTAAGCGTGTCACAGGTTGCCGATCAGGTGGGTTACGCGCATGTCTCGAGCTTTTCGGCTGCGTTCAAGGCGCGTTTCGGCCTGTCGCCCTGCAAGATAGCTGCCAGCATGCGCGAAAGCCTGCAAGAGTGCGGGGCGCCTAACTCTTTGTGACAGCCGCCTAAGCGCAGCCGTTTATCGGCAGCTAGTCTCTCCCGAACAATTATCCTGTTTTGGGAGGGGGATATGTCGACACTTGTATTTGTGCTTGTTCATGGCTCATGGCATATGGGCGCGTGCTGGGATGAGGTTAAGGCCGATCTGGAGGCGAAGGGTCATCGGGCGCTTGCCCCGACCCTGCCCGGCCGCGGCCCCGGCCGGAGCACCGATGTGACGATGCGCGATTATGCTGATTCGGTGGCGCAATTCGTCGCTGCCGAGGATTTGTCGGGCATCGTTCTGGTCGGGCACAGCGCGGGCGGCACGGTTGTGTGCAAGGCGGCCGAACAGCTTGGCGACCGCATCGGCCGGCTCGTTTTGGTATCGCCGCTCCTGGCCGACAGCGGCAGCGCGCTGACGGATGCCGTGCCGCCCGACTATGCCGGACTGTTTGCCCACATGGCGTCGGAATCGCCCGACAATACCATCATGGCGCCCTGGGAGGTATGGCGTGACTCCTTTATTGGCGATGCCGAGGAAGCGGTGGCCCGCAAGGCCTATGAACAGCTCTGCGCCGAGCCGTTCGGCCCGTTGTCGGAACCGGTCGACCTTGAGGCGTTCGCGGCAATGCCGATCGCCAAATCCTATGTCAACTGCACGGAGGATGTCGTCTTTCCGGTGGGCGAATACGGGCTTTTCCCGCGCATGTACCAGAAGGTCGCGCCGTGCCGGCTGGTGAACGCCCACGGCAGCCATGAGATGATGTATTCCAACCCGCAGGCGCTCGCCGACGCCCTGGTGAAAGCCGGACGCCCATGAGGCTGCGATGAACGGCGACATGCCGGTGATGCCGGCGGAAGGTTGACCGAAATTGCGCGAAGAAGATTATGCCCTCTAGGCTGAATCGACATTCACGGCATCCAGATCATAGCTGCTGCGATTTGTATGAAGCTTAGGAAATTGAGTGCTCTGCGGTCGTATCGCGTTGCAATGCGTCGAAAGTGCTTAAGCTTGTTAAAACATCTTTCGATGAGATTTCGCGCCTTGTAGGCCTGGAAATCATACGGGATGAGCCGCTTTCGGGTGGGGTTACAGGGAATGACGGCCTCGGCTTTCATATCGACAATGAGCTGGCGTAAGGCATTGGAATCGTAAGCCTTGTCAGCCAAGACCCGGCGGGCCGAAAGTCCGTTAAGAAGGGCAGGCGCCTGAGTGACATCACCACGCTGACCGGGACTGAACATCTAGTCATAGCGCAAGTCACGGGCCTTGCCGCGAAAGACAATGTAAGCGAGCGCCGTGTAGGCGCCGATCATGGGCATGACCACCAAGGCGCCAGCCAGAATGATCATCAGGCTCTCCGGTGCGCTGGCCGCTTCATAAATCGTCATCCGCTCCGGCACCACATAAGGGTAGAACGAGTAGGCCAGCCCGGCGAAGGCCAGCATGAACAGCACGGTGGCGGACACGAAGGGAATGTGGCGCCAGCGATCGGCCCCGTCGGGCAGATGACGCAGCGCCCACCACAAAAGAACGGTAATCAGCCCCGCCATGATCGGCAACGGCGCCAGGAGGACCACCTCGGGCACCGAGAACCATTTGTCGAAGATCCGCTCCGACACCAGCGGGGTTGCCACCGATATGGCGGCGAACCCGACAAG
>NZ_CFHWAF010000046.1:0-31420 GCF_984452065.1 Hoeflea sp.
CACCGTGAAGTGCGGAACGGTCTGGAAAACGACGGCCATTTGCTGTTCCAGCGCGCTGGCGATCTGCGAGATCCGCGTGGCGATCTGACCGGCGAGCATGTCATGGAAAAAGGCGAGGTCCTGGCGCTCGACCGCCTTGTGGCCCTGCCACTGCATGACGGCCGGCATGCACACGGCCACGACCTGCGAACCGAGCGTGTTTGCCAGAAAGATGCAAAGCGGAAGCACCGGAAAGAACAGGACGCCAAGGATGGCAAGAACACGCCAGTCTTCCTGCAGGAAGAGGCTCGCGCCTTTGGCGGTGACGCCGTCGACGATAAAGGAGATGCCCCAGATGACCGCAAGGTTGATGCTCTCGACGGCGATGCTGAACAGGACAATGGCAGCCAGCGTGCCGCGGAACATACGCGCCAAATACAGGAACAGGGCAAGCGCCCCGCTCGCCGGCAGCGGACCGTGCGGGATGTCCAGCGGACGCACGAGGGTTTCAAACGGTCGGTAGACAAAATCCGAGAGCGACATTGCGGGAGCAGCCTTGTCCTGGATGTGAGTTTTCAGGAGGTTGTTCACTCGATCCCGATCTGAAAAGCTGAAGTTGCGAAAGATCAGTGATCAGGAGGGGGACCGAATGAACATCCACAACAATGCCCGTTTAACGCCGAAAGGTCGAGAGATATTGATCGGCCGTCTTGAGCATGGAGAACATGCGGCATGTCGTCCCGGACATCGAGCATGACATCCGCGCCGTTTTTCGCCCGGATCACGGCAAATTCGGCGATCATGTCGCGCAGTATCTCGCGCCCGCCTCAACCGCCTGATCGAGACGGAAGAGACCTTCTGGTGCCACCGGCTGATGGGCGAGCGGTTTTGACGCTTATTGCCTTGGCCCGCGCCGGGTGACAGATTGGCCGGATCGCAATGAGACGAAACGGGCCGGCAGGGGGAATGTTGACGATGCACGCTGAGGCGGCGCAGCCAGAAGGATGCCATGACCATGGTAGAGATTGCCCGGCTGGCCGACCGATGGCTGCCGAAACCGCGCATCCTCCATCCATGGCCCGGGCAGCGGTTTGCCGTCAAACATCCAAGGTAGGAGCCGTATGCGGGAATCCCGCTCGTACGGATCTGTGCGGGGCGCGCCGGGTAACCGGCGTCCCTACCGCGAACCGTGACGCGAAGTATGTTTGAACAAACTGTCGATGTGTTTCGTATTAAGCCTCATCATTGAGGTTTCCCGAAAGCCATCAATCTTCCTCGATAAGAAGGTCAAGCTGTTGCGGTTCCTTAACCAGCCTAAGCTCAATACGATCGGAACGAAGAGTAACTTCAAGTGTGGTGCCGAACGAGCGGAAATAGACGTACATGGGACGGTCCAGTTCCATGAAACCGAAAAACGAAAACGGAATTTCCGCCTTATCGTCGGATGACTGGTACGCCAATACGTCCTCCGGGTTACGCTCCAACTCGGCAGATTGCATGCGCTCAGCCGACGCTATGCCAGTTTGTAGCAACACCAACCCCTCATCGAAGCCGCCTGATTTCCGTTTCTTTCGATCAGCAGCTTTTTTTATGGCGGCGAGCGAAATCCCTTCTGAACATGCCACCGCACGGAAAACCTCGTACAAATCAGCTAATTCTTCAGTTTTGGAGGACTCGTCGTTAGCTTCCCGAACCTCCAACGCCTCTTCGAATAACTTGCTGATCAGAAATCCGACCTTAAGGTTCTTGGGTACTTTCCGAGTAACCTCCATCTCGCGTCTATCAGCGATCTTTGCTGGAATATGGTCTCTGACAAGTTTTCCTAGGCTCGTTGATCGTCGAACCCTAGAGCGTTTCTTTTCAGATGAGGTTACGATGATGCAACCGATATTGCGCAGTTGATAATAGACGTGGGCTAATGTCGAGCCGTGCAAAATGATCGGCACATTGGCCTCTCTGGCGGCTTTTCCGACTGACGCTATAAATGCATTGTCACGCATTAGACGCAATTCAGTCGGCCGCATAGACAGAGCTTGCCTTCCTCTTGGACCTGACCAGCTCTGGAATTCGTCCAGCGTCGCTTCGTCGGTTACCTCAAAAACTTTGTACGTGGTGCGGTCTGGGTTTCGTTCGGCGATGTGAGCTTCTGTCCAATACCACGGAATATTGAATTGCGAACCATCTGCATCTGCGCATCCAATAAACCACATGATATGGCAGGCACGACCGAGGCGCTCCGCAATTGCTGATGATCTGCTTGCTAAGTCCTTTGCTTCAGAGGATCCGATGCAATTATTGCGAGCAAGTTCATTTTTCACCCTAACATAATCCCAACCACCATCTTCCGTTGAGATAAGCATATCTGACTTGTAGTCTGGATATTCTGTTGCCACGCCAGTCGGAACGTGAACCTCCCAAATATCATACGGACAATATTGAAGGGCGTCAGGCAGTCCCCAAAGTGCATTGATTTCCACAATGGGATTGTCAGGCTCGGCCCGAACCCATGCGCTTGAACGAGACGCCACAAAACGGTGTACGATGAAGGCAAGATCAGATGTATCATAATCCTTCCTCAGTTCTGCGGCCTTATCTAGACACCAGCAAGTCGCGTCTTTAGGAGTCAGGCATTCCGTGCGCGGCAGATTTGGGATTTTGCTCTGACCTGCTTTGACGCTTGTCCGCACGATGATACCGGCAGGACCGATTAAACTCTTCAGATCGTCTGTGAATTGTTTGACGCCAGACCTGTCGGCAGCATCAGGCAATTGATCGACCGGCACACAGAAGAGAATCGGCTTGTGTTTTGCATCCGGCTCCCACAACTCCTGTAGGACAAGCAGTTTATCCCAATGTGCCAACATATCGCCGTCAGCCAGTTTCAAGTAAACACCACTATTAACATCGGGATGAATAGCCACCGGCACGCGTACTTGGAATGGATTTACGCCAAAAAGGTCTTCATCTGCCTCATCGATCTGGACAAGATAGTAGCTATGATTGTCCGTCAGCCATTCGCAGTTGAGCCGCTGAGAACGACCCAGCAGCAGTTCATTGTTTAGCCACGCTCCGACAGAACCAAAGAGCCGTTCTCTTGCGATGCCGGATCTGACGCCTAGGGGTGCGTCTGGATCAGCTGCTTGATCGCGTTGGCTGTTCAGGCGCTCACGGGCCGTCATCCCGTTAGCTTCAACGACGCTGATTTCCCAATGGTCCCTGGTTTTGGAAATCCGCAGGAGATTCCCAAACTCGCCTGCGGAAGTTGGACGCACATATCGTTGGATCAAAAGGCCCAGAGGTTTGCCTTTCGCTGAGGCAATAACGGCCTGAACCGCCTGGTCAAAGACGTCAATGAAGTCCTTCGAACTGCGCTTCACGGTAATGCTGTCATAGGTACCGCGTTCCCAGATGCTTTCTCCCACAACACTTGAACGGATGATTAATTCTCCCCCACGCGAAGCCAAACCTTTGATACGGGCCAAATCTGCGGAGGACAGGTTGTCCGATAGAGTGCCGCTTGCAGTTGTTCGCGCGACCAAGTCGAAAGGCACCAAAACAAACGGCAACGTCCAAGCGCGGGGGATTGCAAGCGAGTTAGCACCCTTCGTGCCGAAATCGACACCGAACCGCTTAACATCGGACCATTCAATCCGCGGCTGATCATCCGAGAAAAGCAGCGTGGTCATTTCTTTTCCAGAGTGCCGAAAACTGCGTTGGCCACATTCGACAGAAGTCCGCTTACGCCATCTGAAAAATAACCAACGAGGAATGCTAGTGCGGCCGTTCCTGCTATTGAAGTTGATTCTTCCGTCGACTGAACCATAAGCATGCCGGAACCGAACAATGTCATTACGACACAGGCATAAACACCCCCCATCAATGGGACCATGAGACGCCAAAAACGGCGATCGAGGTGCCACTTACCCTTAGCTACAGCGTGGATCAGCCATTTCATCGAAAAGGTTATACCACCCACGCAACCGGCGAAGAAAATGGCTATCAGGCGAAAACTAATCGAAAGTCGACCAAACCAAGTGTCCACGCTAAAATGCTGACCCGCCAGCCCTAAAAAGAAGCCAGCTCCGCACAAGGCAACAATCAGTGCCACGACAAGCACCCAAGCCTCAGCATTCATTTTCTGGCGCGCCTCTTCTGGATATCGTGATTCCCAATCCCAGCGAGGGCGTTCATCGGTGTAATCTTTGTTACCGCCGACGGGCTGTTTCATCGGAGCGGCGGTTGCTGCGGGCTCCTTCGAATCGTATTCTTCTTTCGATTCATCGGTCACACTCAGTAACGCCTTCAAGGATTTGGAAATTCTTGATCGTGGTGGTGATGTTATCCGAGTGCCGATGGCGACGGTAATCCCAGAGTTCATTCCGGCCTGTCAGTGAGCCGATGACACGCCGAAAGAACTGCGATCCGGCAGACTCTACGTTTAATGCGGATATCGCCTGCTCCCCCGAACCAGCAACGAAATAGGAATCAACCTCACTTAAGAAATCGTATGCTTGGCTTGTAACCGTTAATTGCCAGTCCAGTTTCGACATCGACCTTGCCTGATCCGTGAGAGCTTCAAAGGTGAAGTGGGGATTGAACAAGATATGTAGATGTGCGTAGTCGACGCCGCATCCAGAGACTGATCCTCTTTCGGTTGGGCCATGTTCGAACCATATGACATCGGCGTGACGCAAACCTAAATGTTGGCACACAGCACTCACGATCAACTCTGGTTTCTTGCCGGTTTTTCTTTGCCACTCTCTGAAGTTGAGCGCGCGCTTCCTCGGAATTACGAGCACCCAGTTGGGCACGATCGCACCCAAAGTTGGCGCAACTAGCCAATCCTGCCTCTCAAGCAACGGGCGGTCGTATATCTCCGCATTCGTATTTGATCCTTGCAACAGCGTTGCGAACCGAACCGAGGTTCCAAAGTTGTCATTCATGTCGCGATCCCGAGATGTGATGCTTCGGTGATGGTATAGGGATTCGGGCAAAAGTGCTGAAATACAGTTACGATGAGCCGAATATTTGACAGTTTGTTGCAAATTTATCTTATAACAGCCCTTCATAGGGCGGCAAGATAATCGGTGCAATGACATGGCATGTCGAGTGCATTGTTCATCAAGTTGGGCGCCCACAGTTGGCCCAATGTGCTGCATACTCCTTTAGTTTGAAAGTCCACTTCCGGCGAACCAGTTGGAGTAGCTTGCGCTCATAACCAACGTCATCATCCTCAACAATAGCCTCACCCCTCCCGCGCCGCATCCAGAAACTTCCGGATCTCCGCCAGCTTCGGCGTCACATCCTCGATAAACTCCGGCGGATAGCGCTCCGCCAGCTGCGCCATATCCGGCCCCAGCGCGGCGATGGCATTATCCCGAAAATCGCGGCCGGCGTCCGTCAGCCAGACGCATTTGCTGCGGCCGTCTTCGGGGTTGGGGCGCATGTCGATGAGGCCGTGTTTTTCAAGGCCTGAGAGCGTGTGCGTCATCGTCGTTTTGGGCACCTGGAAGGCGTTGGCGAGGCGCAGTGGGGTCGGGCCGTCGCCGACGCGGATCAGATGGTTGAGCACCGAGAAATGCGAGATCAGGAAGCCGTCGGGCAGCCGCGCCTCGAAGAGGGCGCGGCTCAATTGCGCGATGATGCCGATCTCGTTGAAAAGCATGAAATAATGCGAAAGCGTCTTGCTATCCATTGATGATGCGCGTCTCCAGCGGCCAGCGCGGCGATCGATTCACCTGCGGCCCGAAGCCCAGCCTACCAAGCATCTGCACCCTATGGCCAGATGGGGCGAGCATCGCATGCGCCTTTTCATGATGCGGGCGCATCTCGTCAAACTCCTGCAGCGCCTGGCTGACCGGATGCAGCGAAAGGCCGAGCGCCGTGGTGGTCAGATTCAGCCGCAGCCAGCGCCGCCCGGCTTCGATCTGGTCGGCGCGGGTGTTGCCCGGCGTCGTCAGCACGGCATAGGCGGGCGTTGCAAAGAGCATCTCTTCATAGATGCGCACGCCCTCCTTGAAGCCGGTGGAGGTCGGGTCGGCCTGCGCCTCGCGTGAGAGCATGCCGGCGAGCATGAGGGCTTCGAGGAACGGGCCGCCGAGATCGATCCCGTCCGGATTGGCGTTGATCTCCGCCTTGCCGAAGCGCATCAGCTCGACGCTTTCCATCAGCGTGCGTTCCGTCTGCATCTCGGTGAGCCAGGCCTGCCAGGTGAGGTCGCGTATGCGGGCGACGTCGCCCGGATCGGTGCGGATATCGGCGAGGGCTGAAAGCCGATTGATCATCGCCGCTGGCACCGGCTCGGCGCTATAAGGCTCCTTGCAGGAGCGCCGGTCCATCACATGGGCAAAGAGCGGGTCGGGCGCCGCGCCTTGCCTGAAACGGCAGACGGCGACCGGCCCGTCCTCGCCCTCCGGGTAAAGATCCATAGCGACCGCATGGCCGGTCTCAGACGCGGCGGTCGCCAACAGTTCGAGGAAACAGCCAAGGCCGATGGTGAGCTGGCGCTGGAACGGGTCGGTCTCTGGCAGCTCGCGTTCGGTGTCGCGGTAAAGCGTCACCGTCTCGGCCTCATTCAGATCGACCAGCCAGGGCTGGCGGTTGTGCGGGTTGGGCGCGAGGATCGCGTAGGAGAGCGCCCGCCGTCGCGGCTCGCTCTCGCCGCCCGCCGCTTCCCACGGGGCAAGCGCCTTCGCCGGGCGGCGCGTCGTGGCAAAGAGCGTCGAGGCGCCGGTTGCGGCAAGGATGGTTCCGCCGCCGAGTACGGTCAGCATTTTGCGTCGGCTGATGGTCATGGTTCTTCCCTATATAGTACGATATCGAACTAATGCAAGATCGGATGAATTTTCGGTAAATCAGACGGCGGCGAAGCCGATGCGGACCAGCAGACCCTTGCCGCTTTCGGGCGTCTCAAGATCGAGCGTGCCGCCGAAGAGCGCGGCGATCTCGCGGGCAATGGCAAGGCCGAGCCCGCTGCCCTCCGATGCGGTGTCGCCGCCGCGCCCGAAGCGCCGCAGCACCGACTGGCGTTCCGACGGCGCGATGCCGCTGCCGTCATCCTCGATTTCCAGCACCGCCCGCCCGTCGCCGGCGCGCAGCCGCACGGTGATCTCGATCGGCCGGCCGCCATGGCGCATGCTGTTTTCGACAATGTTGCGCAGCATCTCGCGCATGAGCACCGCATCGCCCCGGGCGTTGAGGTGCTCCGGCCCGTCATAGCCGAGATCGATATCGCCTGGCAGGTTGCCGGCGATGAGGTCCTGGCAGACCTGACGGCACACCTCGGCAAGGTCGCAGCGCCGCCCGGCGACATCGCCCTCATCGGTGGAATCGAGCCGCGCCAGGACGAGAAGCTGCGAGAGCACCCGCTCGGCCTCGCCGATCGCCTCGTCGGTTTCTTTCAGCGCCGCATGGCGCTCGTCCGGCGTCGCGGCGCGGTTGGCGATTTCGAGCTGCGTGCGCATCACGGTGAGCGGTGTTCTGAGCTGGTGGCTGGCATTGGCGGTGAAATTGCGCAGCGCCGAGATGGACGAGCCGAAGCGGCGCACCAGATCGTTGATGGTGAGCACCAGCCCGCTGACCTCGCCCGGCACCCGATGCTCGATGGGCCTCAAGTCCTCCGGGCTGCGCCGCCCCACCGCCTCCTGCAGCCGGTAGAGCGGCCTGAGCGACAGGGTGACGGCGATCCACACGACAAGGACGGCCGTCGCGATCAGCACCGCCTGCCGCACCGCCGAGCGAAAGAGAATGTCGCGCGCCATCTTCGACCGTGCATTGGTGGTCTCGGCGATGATCACCCGGTAGGCGAGCGACACCGTGTCGGACGAGGCGGCGCCTGGCAGCACGGCGATGCGGATCGGCTCGCCCCGGAAGCGCGAATCGGCAAACAGCATGTCGCGCTCGATCCGGTCCGTCTGCGCCGGCACGGCAAGCTGCCGGTAACCGGTGATGAACTCTGCCCCCGCCCCCTCGATGCGGTAGAACACCCGGTCCTCGGCCGAGGATGTCAGCATTTCCAGCGCCACATAGGGAATGTCGACTTCGAGCGATCCGTCATCGTTGACGAAGATGCGCTCGGCAATCGCAAGGGCCGAGCCGGCCAGCACCCGGTCGGAGATCTCGTCGGCGGTCTCGCGCGCCGAGCGGTAGGAATCGAAGAGCGCCAGAAGGCCGATCGCCAGAAGCGGCAAAAGCAGCCACAGCAAAAGCCGCGAGCGCAGCGAATAGGAGGAGGAGACGCCGGTCATCGCGCCTCTTTCGCATCCGGCGTCTGCAGGTAGTAGCCGAGCCCGCGCGCCGCCTTGATTGAGACGCCGTAGTCGGCGAGCCGGCGGCGCAGCCGGCTGACATATTGCTCCACCGCGTTCTCGCTGATGTCCTCGTCGAAGCTGCTGAGCGACTCGATGAGTTGACCCTTGCTGAGCGTGCGCCCGTTGGCGAGCAGCAGCGCCCTGAGCACGCCGGTCTCCCGCGCCGGGATTTCCAGCACCGCGCCATTGGCGGTGACCTGCCCGCTTTTCAAGTCGAATGTCAGCGCGCCGGCCTCGATAAGCGATGTGCGCACGGCGGCCGAGCGGCGGATGAGGGCGCGGATGCGCGCGTCGAGCTCGCCCCATTCGAAGGGCTTGGTCAGATAATCGTCGGCCCCGAGATCGAGGCCTTTGATCCGGTCCTCCAGCCCGTCGCGCGCCGTCAGGATCAGCACCGGCACGGCGATCCGGTCGGCGCGCATCTCGCGCAGCACCTGCAGCCCGTCGATCTCCGGCAGGCTGAGATCGAGCACGATGAGATCGTAGCCGAGCGCCCGCGCCGCTGACAGGGCCGAGTCGCCGTCCGCCACCCAGTCGACGGCATAGCCGCTGTCGGCAAGCAGCGTCTTCAGCCCTTCCGCCAGCTTGCGGTTGTCTTCAACGATCAGTATGCGCATTCATCCTCCGTGAACAACGTTAGATATTCAATTGCCACTTGTGAATGTCCAATTTGCCGGGCATGGTCGCCGGATGCGCCTTGTCTGCCTTTTGATTGCCTATCTGGCCGCCACCGGAGCGGCCCTCGCGTCCAATTATTTCCCGCCCGTTGGCGGGACCGGCCCGGTGCGCACGCTCACCGTCTATTCGACCCTCGACGAGCGTGTCTCGCGCCCGCTGATCGATGCGTTCCAGCAGGCCAATCCCGGCATTGCGGTGAGCTATGAGGACCTGCAGTCGCTGGAAATCTACGAGCGCATCCTCCGCGAGACGGACGAGGAGGGCAAAACCGCCGACCTGGTGATTTCCTCCGCCATGGACCTGCAGGTCAAGCTCGCCAATGACGGCTATGCCCGCGAGGTCGCGGGCGTCGGCGTCGACGGCTGGCCCGACTGGGCGAACTGGCGCGATTCCCTCTTCGGCCTGACCTTCGAGCCCTCCGTCATCGTCTACCACAAGCCGTCCTTCGAGGGCCTGGAGGTGCCGCGCAACCGCTCCGAGCTGATCGGGCTGTTGAAATCCTCCGAGGCCGAACTCTACGGCAGGATCGCCACCTATGATGTCGAGCGTTCGGGCCTCGGCTTCCTGTTCCTTGCCCGCGACCGCGAACACAGCCGTGACATCTGGAGCCTTGTTGCCGCCTTCGGCACCGCCGGCGTGAAGCTCTATTCCAGTTCCTCGGCCATTCTGGACCGCGTGGCCGATGGCCGCTTCGCGCTCGGCTACAACATCCTCGGCTCCTACGCGCAGAACTGGGCCAGCCAGATTCCCGATCTCGGTATCATCCTGCCGGAGGATTACACCGTCGTCATGTCACGCATCGGGCTGGTTCCCGAAGCCGCCGCCGATCCGGAACTCGGCGAGGCGATGCTCGCATTCCTGATGTCCGAGGAGGGGCAGACGATCATGGCGCGCGATGCGCGCCTGCCGGCGCTGCATCCGCGTGTCGAGGGCGAGAACACCGCCTCGGCGCTGCGCTCGCGTTTCGGCGCGCGGCTGCGGCCGATCTCGATCAGTCCGGGCCTTGTCGTCTATCTCGATCAGGTCAAGCGCGCCCGCTTCATCTCCCGCTGGAACGATGCGCTGAGGACGAAATAGCGCGGCCCGCAGCGCTTTCGGTCCGCCGATGTCAGCTTCATGACAGCTTTTGCTGCTTTGCTGGACGCAACGCCCGCCATTGGGCGTGGATTGAGCATCCCTGGGAGGAAATCATGCTGAAGAAACTGACGGCAGCCCTTGCCGTGTCCGTATTTACACTGGCCGCGTCCGCCGGTCTGGCGCAGGCGCAGACCGTCGATGAAATCAAGTTCCTGATCCCCGGCGGCGCTGGCGGCGGCTGGGACGGAACGGCCCGCGGCACCGGAGAGGCGCTGACCAAATCCGGCATTGTCGGCTCCGCGTCCTATGAGAACATGTCCGGCGGTGGCGGCGGCAAGGCGATTGCCCACATTATCGAGACCAAGGACCAGGATACGCTGATGGTGAATTCCACGCCGATCGTTATCCGTTCGCTGCAGAAGGTCTTTCCGCAATCCTTCCGTGACCTGACGCCGATTGCCGGCATAATAGGCGACTACGGCGCGATGGTCGTCGGCAAGGATTCCGACATCAACGATCTCGGCGGCCTTCTGGCGGCCTACAAGGCCGACCCCTCCAACGTTGCGATCGGCGGCGGCTCGGTTGCCGGCGGCATGGACCATCTGATCGCGGCGCTTGTCATGAAGAATGCCGGCGAGAGCCCGACCGAGGTGAAATACATTCCCTATGATGCCGGCGGCAAGGCCATGGCCGGGCTCCTTTCGGGCGAGATCGCCGCGCTGACGACGGGCCTCGGCGAGGCCCTGGAGCTTTCCCGTCAGGGCGAGGTCAAGATCCTGTGCGTGACCTCCATGGAACGCCTTGACGCGGCGCCCGATACGCCGACTTGCGACGAATCCGGCTCCAAGGGAACCGACTTTGTCAACTGGCGCGGCTTCTTTGCGGCGCCCGGTCTGCCGGACGACAAGAAGGCGCAGTTCGTGGCCGCGTTTGAAGCCATGTACGACACGCCCGAATGGGTCGCCGTGCGCGACCGCAACGGCTGGGTCGAGATCTTCAATCCGGGCGACGACTTCTCCACCTTCCTGGAGCAGCAGGAACAGGAAGTCGGCGGTCTCATGAAGGAACTCGGTTTCCTTTAAGACAAGCGTCTTCATTACCGGTATATTGGGCGGCGGGGCGTTCAGCGGAGCGCCCCGCCGTCGCAAGCGGGCGATAGCCGCCCGGGGGAGGGTTTCAATGCTGTTTTCAAAGGACCGGATAGGCGGCGTTCTTCTGCTCGCCTTTTGCGTTACCTACGGGTTTCTGAGCCAGAACATCACGCTGCTGCCGATACAGGCGAAGGCGGCGTTCACGGCCCGCACCATGCCGGAAGTGCTGATGGTGCTCGGCATCGGCCTTTCCCTCCTGGTGGTGATCTTCCCCGGCGCAAATGAGCGCCCGCAGCTTGCCGGTTTCAACTGGGGCAGGGCGGCGTTTTTCCTTGTTCTCATGTCGGTCTACGGGCTGACGATCCGCCCGCTCGGATTTATCCTGTCGACCTCGCTCTTCCTGATGGCCGGTTTTGCCATGCTCGGCGAGCGCTCGGCGCTCAAGCTGTTTCTCGTCGCCGTTCCGCTCGTCGTCTGCTTCTGGCTGCTGATGACGCAGGGTCTCGATGTCTTCATCGAGCCGCTGCCATGGTTTTTAAAGGGCTAGCGTCATGATTGAAGGCATCCTTATCGGTCTTGGAACCGCGCTCAACCCGCTCAATATCCTGTTTATCTTCGCCGGCTGTCTCATCGGCACATTTATCGGCATGCTGCCGGGCCTCGGGCCGATGTCGGCCATCGCGCTGATGATCCCGGTCGCCGCGAGCCTCGAGCCCGCCACCGGCATCATCCTGATGGCCGCGGTCTATTACGGAGCGATCTTCGGCGGCTCGACCTCGTCGGTCCTGATCAATGCGCCGGGCGTCGCAAGCACGGTCGCGACCTCTTTCGACGGTTACCCGATGGCCAAGCAGGGCAAGGCCGGCAAGGCGCTGGCGATTGCCGCCTATTCCTCGTTTTCCGGCGGTGTGATCGCCGCGATCTTCCTGCTGGTCGCCGCGCCCTTCCTGGCGGCGGTCTCCCTGTCCTTTCACTCCGCCGATTATTTCGCCCTGATGGTGCTCGGCCTTACCGCCGTTGCCGCCTTCGCCGGCAAGGGCGATGTGCTGAAGGCGCTGCTGATGACGGTCGTCGGCCTGATGCTGTCGACCGTCGGCACGGACCAGACGCAGGGCGTACCGCGCTTTACGCTTGGCCTCATCGATCTCACCGACGGCATTTCATTCCTGCTTCTGGTCATGGCGACCTTTGCGCTCTCTGAAGCGCTGATCGCCATCCTGAAGCCGTCGGGCGACGACAAGCGCCAGGAGGAAATGGAGGCCTCGTCCAATCTCGGCTCCATGAAGGTGAGCGGCGAGGAGGTGCGCGAAATGGTGCCGGTCATCGGCCGCTCGTCCATCCTCGGCTTCATCGTCGGCGTCCTGCCGGGCGCCGGGGCGACGATCGCCAGTTTCCTTGCCTACGGCACCGAGCAGCGCCTCGCCGGCCCCGAAAAAGGCAAGCTCTTCGGCAAGGGCTCGGTGCGGGGCCTGTCCGCACCCGAGACGGCCAACAATGCGGCGGCGACGGGCTCCTTCGTTCCCTTGCTGACGCTCGGCATTCCGGGCTCCGGCACCACGGCGATCATGCTCGGCGCGCTCATCGGCTACGGCATTCAGCCGGGCCCGCGCCTTTATATCGATCAGCCGGCCGTGTTCTGGTCGGTGATCGTGTCGATGTGGATCGGCAACATCGTGCTGCTGGTGCTCAACCTGCCGCTCATTCCCTATATTGCCAAAGTGCTGGCGATCCCGTCCCGCTTCCTGCTGCCGCTGATCCTGTTCTTTTCGCTGATCGGTGTTTACTTTGTCAGCTTCAACACGTTCGACATCCAGCTCATGGTGCTTTTCGGCCTTGTCGCCGTCATGCTGCGGTTCCTGGATTTTCCGATGGCGCCGATGATCCTCGGCTTTATCCTCGGCGGCATGATGGAGGAAAACCTGCGCCGCGCGCTGCTCATCAACAATGACAGCTGGTCGTTCCTGTGGCAGCGTCCGCTGACATTGGTCATCCTGCTGATCGCCCTGTGCTGCCTGTTCGCGCCGATGGCCTGGTCGAATATCCAGCGGATGCGCAAGGGCGCCGACAGGGCCGGGGAGGGAGGCTGAAGCAAGGAATGTTGCGGCCAGGCAGCGATGCAGCGGCGATCCTCCTGACGCTTGCGATCGGCGGCGTCGGTCTGGCGACGGGGCTGTTCCTGGGCTTCCCGGCCCCGGCCCTGACCGGTCCGGCGCTTGCGGTGACCATCTTCTCCGTGGCCGGATTGCGGCTCAAAACCCCCAATGTGCTGCGCGATCTGTGTTTTGTCGTTATCGGCCTGTCGATGGGCACGGGCGTGACGCCGGAGGTCTATGAGGCGGCGCGGCAATGGCCGCTGAGCTTTGTCTGCCTTGCCGTCAGCGTCTGCGTGATCTTCTTTGCGTGCGCGGCCATGCTGCGGCGGTTCTGGAAGCAGGACCGGGAAACCGCCATCCTGTCTTCGACGCCCGGGCACCTCAGCTACATTCTCGGCCTGTCCTCCCAGACGCGTGGCGACATTCCGACGATCAGTGTCATTCAAAGCACGCGCGTTCTTGCCCTGACCCTGCTTGTTCCCTTTGTCGTCAGCCTGATGGGCTATGACACCTCGCTGATGGGGCTTCCGGGCGCGACGATGGATCTCTTCTGGCTGGCGGTCAGCCTCTGTTGCGCGCTTCTGATTGGCTTCCTGCTTCATCGCCTGCATGTCCCGGCGGCGCTTCTTCTTGGCGGCATGATCTTCTCGACGCTCACCCATCTCACCGGCCTTGTCGAGGGGCATGTGCCGCAATGGGTCCTGATCCCGGCCTTTGCCATCATGGGAAGCCTGATCGGCACCCGGTTTTCCGGCGTCGCGTTTTCCACCTTGCGCCGCGCACTCGGCGCCGGGCTGGTCGTCACGGCGGTCGCATTCGTCGTGACGTCCGTTTTTGCGATGCTGCTCGTTCAGTTCGTCGATCTTCCGTTCCCGCAGATATTGATCGCTTTCGCGCCGGGCGGGGTGGAATCCATGGCGGCCGTCGCCGTGATCCTCGGCGCCGATCCCACCTTCGTGGCCGCGCATCATGTCTGGCGTCTTGTGATCCTGACCTTCCTGGCGCCCGCGGTCCTCGGCCGTCCGCAGAAGCCGCCAAAGAAAAACGGCCCCTGAAGCCGTTCGGGGCCGTTTCCAATCAGGCTGCAGAAGCCGCGTTTCAGCGCATGCGCTTGCGCTCGGCGGCCGGCTGAAAGGCGAGCTTCGAGTGATAGCTGCAATAGGGTGAACTGTCGTCGCAGTCGGCACCGCAGAAATAGAAGTCGTCCTGCAGGGGATCGCCGACCGGCCATTTGCAGGTCTTCTCCGTCAGTTCGGCCAGCGGCAGTTTGCGGAAGATCGGCACGACCACGTCCTCGACGGGCCGTGTATCGATCTCGGCGATCGCATCCGCGATCACCTCCTGCTTCAGGGCCGTTGCCCCGCTGGTGCGCGGCACCGACCGGGTGACAGTGCTGCGCGAAGAGCCGTATCCGTTTCTCGAACCCGATGCGGCACGCTTGCTCCTGGACGCCGACGATCCGCCGGACTTGGCGCGGCCCGGCAGGTTGAGACGATGGACCTTGCCGATTACGGCATTGCGGCTCACGCCGCCCAACTCGGCGGCGATCTGGCTCGCGCTCAGCCCGTCCGCCCAGAGTTTCGTAAGCCGTTCGACGCGTTCATCAGTCCAGCTCATGGTCAATCATCCCTGTTAGCCGCATACGGGGACAGCCGAATCCTTTAACGCATTCCGAAATCATTTCGGAACCGAAATACTTATTGTGTTAAAGGCCACTAGGTCCGCCGCATGCAGTCCGTAATCCTTAACCATAAGTTAGTGACAGCGGGACTCGGTGACAAGAGTCCGCGAATCGGTTGGGATTCCTTTTTCGAGTTTTCCCCAACTTGAAGCCGTTGTCGGCAAATTTTGACCAAATTTGCGCGCGCAATTCCCGCCTCCCCCGCCTGTTTTGCAACGGTTGATTGATTGCCGCGCTCGGTATAAAGGTACTGGCACAGCTGCCTCTCGGGGCAGCTATTTGTTTTGTGCCGGACGTTCCGGCCGGCTTTTCCGTCAAATCATCCGGCCTGACCGGTTTGTTTGGAGAGATGCATCATGTCGGCGAATACCTCGCTCTTCGGCACCTATAACCGCATTCCGCTCCGTTTCGAGCGCGGTGAGGGGGTCTGGCTCATAGCCGAAGACGGCACGCGATATCTCGATTTTGCCGCCGGCATCGCCGTCAACTCGCTCGGCCATTCGCATCCGCATCTGGTCGAGGCGCTGAAAGGCCAGGCGGACAAGCTGTGGCATCTGTCGAACATTTACGAGATTCCCGGCCAGGACCGGCTGGCCGACCGGCTGACGGCGGCGACCTTCGCGGACAAGGTGTTCTTCACCAATTCCGGCGCCGAGGCGCTCGAGTGCGCGATCAAGACCGCGCGGCGCTACCATTATGTGAACGGCAGGCCGGAGCGCGTCGGCATTATCACCATGGAAGGCGCCTTCCACGGGCGCACCCTCGCAACCATCGCCGCGGGCGGGCAGGAGAAATATCTGGAAGGCTTCGGCCCCAAGGCGCCCGGCTTCGATCAGGTGCCCTTCGGCGATTTGGACGCGGTGAAGGCGGCCGTCAACGAAGAGACCGCCGCGATCCTCGTCGAGCCCTTGCAGGGCGAGGGCGGTATCCGCGAGCTGTCGCTGCAGTTCCTGCGCGATCTGCGTGCCCTGTGCGACGAGCACGGCCTGCTGCTGGTCCTCGACGAGGTTCAGTGCGGCGTCGGCCGTACAGGCAGGCTGTTTGCGCATGAATGGGCCGGCATCACGCCTGATATCATGGCCGTCGCCAAAGGCATAGGCGGCGGATTTCCGTTCGGCGCCTGCCTTGCGACCGAGGACGCCGCCAGCGGCATGACGGCAAGCACCCATGGAACGACCTATGGCGGCAATCCGCTGGCCATGGCGGTCGGCAATGCGGTGCTCGACGTCGTCCTCGAGGACGGCTTCCTGCAGCATGTGCGCGATGTTGCGCTGGTCTTCAAACAGGGACTTGCCGCCATTGCCGACAAATATCCCGATGTGATCGAGGAAATTCGCGGCTCCGGCCTGATGCTCGGCATCAAATGCAAGGGCCCGAATATGGATCTGCTGGTCGCCATGCGCGATCAGAACCTGCTCGGCGTGCCGGCCGGAGACAATGTCGTGCGCCTGCTTCCGCCGTTGACGACAACCGCCGAGGAAGCACGCGACGGGCTGTCGCGACTGGAGGCCGCCGCCGCGGCGCTATCGGTCAAGGCGGCCTGACCGGCGATTCGGGCCGGGCGCGAAAGGCCCGCCGCACCTACAGGGAAAATTGAGATGACCACACATGACGGGCCCCGTCATTTCCTTGATCTTTCCGCCGTTGAGGCGGATGAACTGCGCGGCATTCTCGATCATGCGCACAAGCGGAAGGCCGCCACCAAAGACGGCAGCGCCGACAAGCCGCTCGCCGGCAAGGTGCTGGCGATGATCTTCGAAAAGCCCTCCACCCGCACCCGGGTGTCGTTCGATGTCGGCATGCGTCAGCTTGGCGGCGAGACGATCATGCTCTCCGGCAGCGAGATGCAGCTTGGACGCGCCGAATCCATTGCCGATACGGCGCGGGTGCTGTCGCGCTATGTCGATGCGGTGATGATCCGCACCACCGACCATGGAAGGCTGACGGAACTTGCGCAATACGCCACGGTGCCGGTCATCAACGGCCTGACCGACGACACGCATCCCTGTCAGATCATGGCCGATATCATGACCTATGAGCAGCATCGCGGCTCGGTCGCCGGAAAGACGCTGTCCTGGATCGGCGACGGCAACAACGTCCTGCATTCATTGCTCGAGGGCTCGGCCCGTTTCGGTTACCATGTGAATATCGGCGTTCCGGAGGGCTCCGAGCCCGAGGCGCGCTTTGCCGATTGGGCGCGGAAGAACGGCGGCGGCGTCAGCATGACAAACGACCCCGAAGCGGCGGTCGCCGGTGCCGACTGCGTCTTTACCGATACCTGGGTTTCCATGGGCCAGGAGCAGCGCGCCCGCGGTCACAATGTCTTCAAGCCCTATCAAGTGAACGCCAGGCTTATGGAAAAAGCCCACCCGGGCGCCCTATTTATGCACTGCCTGCCGGCTCACCGCGGAGAGGAAGTGACCGACGAGGTCATCGACGGCCCCCGGTCGGTTGTCTTCGACGAAGCCGAAAACCGCATGCATGCCCAAAAGGCGATCCTTGCCTGGTGTTTCGACCGCATCTGAGGTCCCCCGCCTGAAGGCTGTTCATGAGCGCGTGCCGCTCCCTTAAGTGTTGAGATAATGAACGACGAATTTACTCTTGGAGAGATCGGCTTTGCCGGTGACGATCAGGTTGTGCCGTTTCAGGTCGAAGGCCTCGATGCGCGCGGCCGCGCCGTCCAGCTCGGCCCGATGCTCGACGGCATCCTTGCCCGGCACGAATACCCCGAGCCGGTCGCGCGCCTGCTTGCCGAGGCCGTGACGCTGACCGTGCTTTTGGGCACCTCGCTGAAATTCACCGGGAAGTTCATCGTCCAGACGCAGAGCGACGGCCCGGTCGACATGCTCGTGGCGGATTTCACCACACCCGACAGCCTGCGCGCCTATGCCCGCTTCGATGAACGGGCGCTGGCCGAGGCGGTGGCGCAGGACCGGCTCGAGCCGCATGAACTGCTCGGCAGCGGCATACTGGCTTTCACCATTGACCAGGGCAGCCATATGCAGCGCTATCAGGGTATTGTCGAACTGAACGGCGCAACGCTCGAGGAGATCGCGCGCGCCTATTTCCGCCAGTCCGAACAGATCCCTACAGAGGTCCGGCTCGCCGCCGCGCAGCTTTACGGCTCCGGCGAGGACGGCGAGCGCCGGCATCAATGGCGGGCCGGCGGTGTCGTGCTGCAATTCCTGCCCGAGTCGCCGGAACGCATGCGCCAGGCGGACCTTCCCGGCGGCGATCTGCCCGAAGACACCGACGAGTTGGAATTTGAGGAAGACGAGGACTGGCTGGAAGCAAAGGCCCTGATGGAGACCATTGCCGATGACGAGCTGGCCGATCCGCAGGTCGGTTCGGAGCGGCTGCTCTACCGTCTGTTCCACGAGCGCGGCGTGCGCGTATTCGAGCCGGTCGAGGTGCGCGACAATTGCTCTTGCTCCCGTGACAAGATCATGAGCGTGCTCGCCGGGCTTGAGGGCGACGAATTCGACGACAGCATCGAAAACGGTGAAATCATGGTAAAATGCGAATTCTGCTCCGCAAATTACCGCTTCAAGCCGGATGAGATCGACCGGTAGAAGCCCGCGTTCGCACTTCAATATCCATGGCCTGATTTGCTGCACTGCAGTGTAAAGTTATGTAAAGGCTTGGCCGTTGCTCTGGCAATTGGAAGCAAAAGGGGCAATATGGCAGGAGAATTAGAAGAACTTTAATTTGCGCGCCGGGCCGCTACATAGCTGGAACAAGCCTGGATACGGTCGGAGCCTGCTGAATGCTGAAGTCGGCACATGACGGGGAGGCGGCGCAGCCTCGTAACGAAGAAGACGCACCCCCGGTTGAAATGCAACCGCGCGCGCCTTTGTTGAGCGGCGGGCGCGTTCTGCTGCAGGTGATTTTGATGCTGTCGGTTCTGGGCGGCTCCTATGCGGTGATGAACCGGCTGATCGCGACCGGTCCCGAACGCACGCCGCGGCCTTTTCAACCCACGGTCTATTCGATCGAAACCGTCACCGCCGAACCGGCCGTCAACACACCGCAATTGCTGCTCTACGGCGAGGTTCAGGCCGCCCGCTCGGTAGAACTGCGCCCGCTGGTCAATGGCGAGATCATCGCCGTCAACCCGGAACTCAAGGCCGGATCCTATGTCGCGGCCGGCGACGTGCTGCTCGAGATCGATACCTTTACATATCGTGGCGCGCTTTCCGAAGCGCGGGCCAATCTCGCCCAGGCGCGTGCCACGCTGGCCGAAACCAGGGCGCGCATGATTGCCGAGCAGGAGCAACTGGAAGCCTCGGAGATGCAGCTGGCTCTTGCCGAAAGCGATCTGGAGCGCGCGCAGTCGCTTGTCGCCAGCGGAACCCTGACCGAAAAGCAGGTCGAGGACCGGCGTCTCATCGTGTCCCAGCGCGAACAGGCGGTGAGCCAGAGGCGCAACAACCGCATCATAGAAGAGGCGAGGCAGGAACAGCAGGAAGCCAATATCGAAAGCCTTGAATGGAAGGTCCAGCAGGCCGAACGCAATCTTGAAAACACAACGCTCAAGGCGCCGTTTTCCGGCGTCGTTCAGGCGCACAATGCCGAGCCGGGCCGCTATGTCAGCAGCACTGATGTCGTGGCCTCGCTTTATGACGACAACGCGCTTGAGGTCCGCTTCACCCTGACCGACGCCCAATACGGACGCATATCGACGGATGCCGATCCGCTGATCGGACGCGCCATCAGGGTGATCTGGACGGTCGGCGTCAGCAGCTATGAATATGTCGGCCGCATTGACCGGATCGCAGCCGAGATCGCCTCGCAGCGCGGCGGTGTCGAGGTTGTGGCGCGGCTTGACCCGTCCAATTCGCCGGTTCAGCTGCGCCCCGGCGCCTTCGTCGAAATCGATGTTCCCGACCGCACCTATGAAGATTCGCTCAGAATACCCGAAACCGCGCTGTTCAACGGCTCGGAGGTGTTTGTCGTCGAAGACGGAAAACTGGTTCGGCGAGTGGTCGAGATCGCCGCCTTCGACCGTGAGGACGTCATTGTGACCGGCGGGATCGAGGCGGGCGATGTGGTCATGACCACCCACCTGACCCAGGCCGATGACGGTGTCCTTGTGCGTCAGCCTGCAGGCGCGGCGGATGACACCGGTGGCGAGGCCTCTCCCGGAACGGCCGAGGGAAGCTGATTATGGCTGAGCGCGGTGTCCGTCAGGCAATTGATGACGCGGCACACGAATTGCGCGGCTCGGGCGGCCTTGTGCGCACATTCATCCGCCATCCCAATGCCGCCAACCTGCTGATGATGCTGATGATCCTCCTGGGTGTGTTCGCCATACTCCAGATCAACACGCAATTCTTCCCCTCGGTCGACCGTCCGGCGATCAACATTTCGGTTTCCTGGTCCGGCGCCAGCGCGGAGGATATCGAAGCCAATCTGCTTGCGGTCATCGAACCGGAGGTGCGCTTTGTCGATGGCGTCGACGTCATGACATCGACGGCGCGCGAAGGCTCCGGCTCGATCCGGCTGGAATTCGAGGACGGCAGCGATATGCAAAAGGCGCTCTCGGAGGTCGAGACCGCCGTCAAGGGCATCACCACGCTGCCGCAGGATGCCGAGACGCCGACCGTCTCGAAGGCGAGCTTTTTTGACCGTGTCGCCAGCCTTTCCGTCGGCGGCACGGCGCCCGAGGCGATCAAGCGCGAATGGGCCAAGAACATACGCGACGAGCTGATCGCGCGCGGCATCGACAAGGTGGAATTCACCGCGCTGCGTGACCGGGAAATCCGTGTCGATATTCCCGAACGTGAACTCAGGCGGCTCGGGCTGACGATCAACGATGTCTCGAACGCCATCACCGACAACAGCCGCGATCTGCCCTCCGGCACGCTCGATGGTGCGGTCGAGCGACAATTGCGCTCGCTTGCCGATGCCGAAACGCCCAGGACATTGGGCAATATCGAGGTCGTGTCCTTTTCCTCCGGCGAGAAGGTCCGCCTCGGGGATATCGCCGCGATCAGCGATGCCTTCGATACCAGTGAGACACGCGGGTTTACCGGCGGCGATGTCGCCATCGAGATCGATGTGCGCCGCGCGGCGACGGCCGACACGCTGCGCACGGCGAGGATCCTCAACGAATATCTTGAGGAACTGCGTCCGCAACTGCCGCACAACATCGAGATCACCACCTATGAGGTGGCGGCCGACTCCCTGCTTGAGCGCATCATGCTGCTCGTCAAGAACGGCCTTGGCGGTCTGATCCTGGTCGTGGCGATCCTTTTCCTGTTCCTCGACGGGCGCATTGCCTTCTGGGTCGCGGCGGGCATACCCGTCGCGTTGCTCGCCACCGTCGGCTTCATGTTCGTTTCCGGCCAGACGATCAACATGATCTCGCTCTTCGGACTGATCATGATGCTCGGCATCATCGTTGACGACGCGATCGTGGTCGGCGAACACACCTACACCCGTCTGGAAATGGGCGACGATCCGGTGGCGGCGGCGGAAAACGGCGTCGCCATGATGATCAGGCCGGTGATGGCCGCCATGACAACGACGATTGCCGCCTTTGCGCCCATGTTGCTGATAACCGATACGATCGGCCAGATCATCGGCGTGCTGCCATGGGTCGTCATGGCGGTCATTGTCGCCAGCCTGCTCGAGTGTTTCTACGTTCTGCCCGGCCACCTTGCCCATGCGCTCGAACGCCCGAGAGAACCGCGCTGGTCCTATTGGCGTCAGTTTTTCTTCGCCTTCGTCCTCGTTGTGGCGGTTGCCACCGTTGCCACGCCCTATTCGCCGCTCCACGGGCTGGTACCGCAAGGCTCATCGGCGCGGTCCTTGCTGGATGGGCTGACGGGTCTGCCGATGCTTGTCCAGGCCGTGCTGATCGGCGGCGGGGCGCTCATCTTCGCAACGGCGGTGGAATTTGTCATTCTCGGCATCCGCAGGCGGTCAAGCCCGGCAAGACGCGCGGCGTCGGGCGGGCAATACAGGGCGGGCGGTTTTCGCGGCTGGTTCGACCGGCACTTCGTCCGCTTCCGCGACGGGCCGTTCAACCGCCTCGTCACGCTGTCCTACAATTGGCGCTACGTCACCGTTTCGATCGCTGTCGGCCTCGCACTCATGCTCGCCGTCGGTCTCATCGAGGGCAAGCGTGTTGAGTTCGTTTTCTTCCCCTCGCCCGAGGCGGAGAACATAAGGGGCAATGTCAGCTTCATTGCCGGCCTCCCGGAGGAGGATGCGCTCAAGGCCGTTGCGCGTATTGAAGAGGCTTTCCGCGGCGTCGAGCGGCGGTTGACGGGGGGCGACGAACCGCTGGCCGAATCCATCTTCGTCATGTTCTCCAAGGCAAGCCGCTTCGGCGGCACCAGCGCGACGATCAAGGTGCAGCTGACGTCCTCCGAAGCGCGCACCGTGCGCACGCCCGACATTGTGCGCGCCTGGCGCCGCGCGGTTCCGGACCTTGCCGGCGTGTCCCGCTTCTCGATCTTCCAGTCGCGCGGCGGGCCGCCCGGCCGCGACATCGATATTGAGCTGCGCGGCGACCGGGTGTCCGATCTGAAGGCCGCCGCCACGGAGATGATCCCGATCCTCGGCTCGATTGCCGGCGTATCCGGCGCCGACGACAACCTGCCCTACGGCAAGCCCGAACTGGTTGTCGAAATGCTGCCGCGCGGCGCGGCGCTGGGTTTCACGGCCGAGAATATCGGCCGGCAGCTTCGCAATGCCTTCGACGGCCAGATCCCGTTCCGGTTTGCCCGCGGCGATGACGAGGTCACCGTTCGTGTCTCGCAACTGATGCGTGTCGGCGGCACCGGAGCCCTGCGCAACTTCGAGCTCAAGAGCCCGGCCGGGGATTTTGTGCCCTTGACGGAGGTCGCCACGCTGAACGAACGGCAGGGCTTTGCCTTCGTCTCAAGGAAAGACGGCAAGACGAAAATCTCCGTGACCGGCGATATCGACAATGAGGTCAACACCACCGACGGCGTGATCGGGGAACTGGAGGCCTCCGGCACCATCGCCTCCATCGCCGCGCGTTACGGCGTCGACTACCGCTACGGCGGACGCTCGCAGGAACAGGAAACCGCATTTGCCGATCTGCGGCTTGGAATGGTCGTCGCCCTGTCTGTGATCTACATCATCCTTGCCTGGGTCTTCGGCAGCTATTGGCTCCCCTTTGCCGTCATGCTGATCATTCCGTTCGGCGTGGTCGGCGCGGTTTTCGGACACTGGGTCATGGGAACCCAGTTGACCATCCTGTCATGGATCGGTCTGCTCGGGCTCTCCGGAATTCTGGTCAACGATTCCATCATCCTGGTGACCCGGCTGAACGAGCGTTTGAAGGCGGGCCAGGATCTTATGCATGCGGCCACCGGCGCCAGCCGCGACCGGCTGCGCGCCGTCCTGCTGACCTCGCTGACGACGATTGGCGGCCTGCTGCCGTTGCTGTTCGAGACCAGCCGGCAGGCGCAATTCCTCCTGCCCATGGCGATAACGATTGTCTTCGGCCTGGCCATGGCGACGCTTCTTGTCCTCTTCCTGGTCCCGGTGCTGATGGGCATCGGCAATGACATACGCGCCGCCTTCGTGTCCGTCTTCGGTCAGCCGCACCGCGAGCAGGGGGCCGGCGGGCGGTAGCCCTCCGACGATCAGCTCCGCCAGAAGCGGGGCAGAAACAGCACCATGATCGTGAAGAGTTCGAGCCGGCCGAGCAGCATGCCCGCCGACAGGGCCCATTTGGCCGGATCGTTCAGCGGCGCATAATTACCGGCCGGGCCGATGATCGTGCCGAGGCCGGGGCCGACATTGGAGATCGCCGAGCCGGCGCCGGACAAAGCCGTCGTCGTGTCGAGGCCGGTGAGGATAAGGGCGATCGAAATGACGCCGAAGCTCACCACGTAGAGGAACATGAAGCTCATCACCGATGCGATGACCCGCTGGTCGATGGGCCGGCCGTTGAAGCGCGGCCTGAAAATGCCGTGCGGATACATCACCTGGTTGATGTGCTGGCGGATCGCCTCGAACAGCACCTGGAAGCGGAAGATCTTGATGCCGCAGGACGTCGAGCCGGCACAGCCGCCGATGAACATGATGACGAAGAAGAAGGAGATCGCATGCGGCCCCCACAGCCCGTAATCCGTTGTCGCATAGCCCGTGCCTGTGGTGATCGAAACCACGTTGAAGGCGGCAAAGCGCAGACCGTCGATGCCGACGTGATGTTCGCCGTAATGGGCCATCAGCCAGGCGATGACGGTGGCGATGGCCAACAGGCCGATAAAGACACGCACCTGTGAATCGAGAAATATCGGCCGGATGCGGCCCTGCAGCGCCTGCACGTAAAGGATGAAGGGGATGGAGCCGAGGATCATGAAGGTGACGGCGATCCAGTCAATCGCCGCGCTGTTGAAATAGCCGATGGATTCGTCCTTGGTGGAAAAGCCGCCGGTCGCCACGGTCGTCATGGAGTGGATCACCGCATCGTCGATCGGCATGCCCGCCGCAAGATAGAGGATGCAGCAGGCGACGGTGAAGCCGATAAAGACGAGGGTAATGGAACTCGAAATCTGCGTTGCGCGCGGCAGGATTTTTTCAGCGGTATCGAAGGCCTCCGCCTTGAAAAGCTGCATGCCGCCGATCTGCAGCATCGGCAGCACGGCGATCGCCATGACGATGATGCCGAGGCCGCCCAGCCATTGCAGGAGACCGCGCCAGAACAAAATGCCGGGCGGCACGCTTTCGAGATCCGTGATCACCGTCGCGCCGGTCGTTGTCAGCCCCGACATGGATTCAAAGAAGGCGTCGGTGTAGCTCGGCACCGCCCCGGACCAGACGAAGGGCAGGGCCCCGAAGGCGACGAGGGCGAGCCAGGAAACGACGGTCATCAAAAGCGCCTGCCGGGTGGACAGGCCGCGCGGCGTGCCCCGTGTCGCCGCAAACAGCGACAGGCCGATCAGCGTCGTCAGCATCGAGGCTGCGAAGAACACCATCCAGTCGCTGTTGTTGGCGGCGAGATCGACAATCGCCGGCAGCAGCATCGCCACGCCGAGCGTGGCGATCAGGATGCCCGTGACGAGCGCCACGGGGCGAAAATCGAGCGCTCCGTTCAATTGAGCGTTCTCGTCATTCCCGGTACGTCGAGTGAGAATGCCGGAATGTCGACCATGAAGCTCTTGCCGTCCCTGCGCTCCATCCGGTACTGGCCGACCATCATGCCCGATGACGTGTCGAGCGGGCATCCGGATGAGTATTCGAACTGCTCTCCCGGCTCCAGGACCGGCTGCTTGCCGACGACGCCCTCGCCGTTGATCTCGTCGACCTGGCCGGCGGCATCCGTGATCCGCCAGAAACGGTGCCGCAATTGCACGGTCTCGTCGGAGTGATTGACGATGACAATCCGGTAACCCCAGACGAACCTGTTGTCGTCCGGCTCGGACTGCTCTTCGAGATAGAACGGCTCCACCGTTATCTCGATATCGTGTGTCAGCGCCCGGTACATCGTCATCGAGCCTTCCCGTTCATTCTACACCAATCCCGCCGCCGCCTGTATAAAACATCATCCGGCGCAGGGGAATCCGGTTTTCTCAACAGGGTTAGTGCACGTCCGGGCTCCAATATGCGCACTATCGCGGTATGGTCACTGCAGCCTAAAGCTTGTTGATTGCCTCGCCGGATAAATTCGCGGTGACGCAATTGTGAGAAATGATGGCTTTCGTGCACATGCGAAAGCTGTATGCATGGGCAAGGTCGAGGCCCGGCGATCCTGCGGACCGCGGGCGCGTCGCCGGAAAGGAGACATCATGCTGGACGGTGCGGTTCGGGAGATCATCAATCCGCCGCTCGATGCTTGCGGACGGCGAGTGGCCGCCTGGGGCGTCACGGCCAACACGGTGACGGTCGTCGGCTGTATCATCGGCCTCGCCGCCGCTTTCGCCATCTGGCAGCACGCCTACTGGCTCGGGCTTGTTCTTCTCCTTCTCAGCCGGTTCTGCGACGGTCTCGACGGCGCCATCGCCAAAGCGACGGAATCAACCGATTTCGGCGGTTATCTCGACATCGTCCTCGATTTTGTCTTCTACGGCTCGATCCCGCTTGGTTTTGTCCTTGCCGATCCGCAGGCGAACGCGGTTGCGGGCGCCGTGCTGATCCTGTCATTTTACGTCAACGGATCGACCTTCCTCGCCTATGCGATCATGGCCGAACGCTACGATATGCACAGCACGGTGCGCGGCGAAAAATCGCTCTATTTCACCACCGGCCTTGCCGAGGCGACCGAGACCATCGCCGTATTCGTGGTGATCTGCATCTTCCCCTCGGCCTTCGCCGTGATCGCCTATATCTATGCGGCCATCTGCTTCTATACGGCACTGTCGCGCATCGTCCTCGCCGGCCGGGTCTTCAGCCGGCGATAAGGCGTTGTTTTGCCTGCTTTTGTTTGAAATGTGATGCGCTCTAATGAGTAGCTATCTTGCCAAATAGCTGCTGTGAATTTCCCGTTTGTCTATTCAGTTTGCAGCCAATCCAAGAATCAACCCGGTTTGGATTTAATGGAAAAAAGTCAAGCTGCTTTATGTATGATATTCGTAATAATATTATAGACAAACTCATTTGGTTGTCATATTTTCCACTCAAGATCATTACATTATTAAAAATCAACAAATCTGACACTCAAATGAATGCAAATACCGGCCATTTGGATTTCAGCAACGCAGTCAATTATCACTATGACAGGTTTCCTCCGAAATCCATAAACTTCGAGCGCCTTCTAACGCCAATAGCTCAAGCCTCCGAAGCGATCGCCAGATACGATCAAATGCTCAAGGGCATGCACAACAGTGAGATATTGCTTGCTCCGCTTCGCAGTCAGGAAGCCGTGGTTTCATCCAGGATGGAGGGAACCGTCAGTACACTCGATGAAGTGCTGCAATACGAGGCAGATCAAGAGGGTGGAGACAGAGAAACACGCTATAGAACAGAAGCGGTCGAAGTGTTTCTTTATGGTCAGGCAATGCGGCGAGCACAAGCCGCGATACACGACGGCCAACCAATATCCAATCACCTTATGAGATCAACTCACAGCGTTCTTCTCGGATTTGGGAGAGGGCAAACTCAGTCGCCAGGGGAGTTCAAAACAGAGCAAAACTATCTGGCGGATCCAAGCCGCAAGAAGGTGTTATTTGTTCCGATTAGTCCGCAACAGCTGGAAATTGGACTGGAAAGGCTCTTTGACTTCATTGAAGACGAGAACTGGCAAATCCTCATCCGTACCGCTTTGGCCCATCTTGAATTTGAAGCTTTGCATCCATTCAAAGATGGAAACGGGCGTGTGGGGCGAATGCTGATCACACTGATGCTCTGGCATTACAAGGTTGTTTCCGAACCACATTTTTACATTAGCGGTGTATTGGAAGCCAATAGAGATGAATACATAGACCTTATGCGGGCGGTTTCAGAGCATGACAATTGGACAGACTGGATAGTTTTCTTCCTTCAGTCCCTGGAACAGCAAGCGAAAGAGAATCTAAAGAAGTCAGAGCAAATCAGATCCCTTTACGAGGATATGAAGGATAAATTCAGAGAGATACTATCATCGCAATGGAGTACCGTTGCACTGGATTTTGTTTTTTCACGACCGGTATTCAGAAACAATGTATTCACTCATAGTTCTGGAATACCCCCGCAAACAGCACACAGGTTCACGCGAATTCTAGCTGATGAGCGGCTGCTGGTAACAAACCAACCGGCTTCGGGCCGGCGACCTGCGTTGTATTCATTTGAACCGCTTCTGAAGTTGGTTCGCGGATAGGCTGCCACGTTTTGCAATCGACAGCGCCCGGTCGATATCGGCGATCAGATCGTCCGCGTCCTCAAGGCCCACGGAAAGCCGTACCGTGGCATCGGTGATTCCGAGTTCGGCGCGGGCCTCTTCCGTCAGGTTCTTGTGCGTCGTGGTCGCCGGGTGGGTGATCAGGCTCTTGGCGTCGCCGAGATTGTTGGACATGCGCACAATGTCGAGCGCGTTCTCGAAGGCAAAGGCCGCCGGCTTGCCGCCATCGATCTCGAAGGCGATGAGCGTCGATCCGCCCGACATCTGCCGCCTGATAATGTTGGCCTGCGGATGGTCTTCGCGCCCGGGATAAATGACCCGTTTGATCGAACCTTGGGCAGCCAGATGGTCGGCGATCCGTCCGGCGCTTTTGGTTTGCTGGCGCACCCGAAGCGGTAATGTCTCCAGCCCTTTCAGCAGCGTCCAGGCGTTGAACGGTGACAGCGACGGGCCGGTATGGCGGAAATAATCGTGCAGGTTTTCCTCGATCCAGTCCTTGGAGGACAGCACGATGCCGCCGAGACAGCGGCCCTGACCGTCAATATGTTTGGTCGCTGAGTAGACGACGATATGCGCGCCAAGCGCCAGCGGTTTCTGATAGAGCGGCGTTGCAAAGACATTGTCCACCACCACCTTCGCGCCGCTTGCGTTCGCAATCTCCGCAACACCGGCGATGTCGATCACCTCCAGTGTCGGGTTCGTCGGGCTTTCCAGGAAAAACACCCTGGTGTTCGGTTTTACGGCCTGCTGCCAGTTGGCAAGGTCGGTCCCGTCGATCAGCGTTGTCTCGATTCCGTATTGCGGCATCAGTGTCTCGACGACCCAGCGGCAGGAGCCGAACAGCGCCCGTGCGGCGACGACATGATCGCCCGCTTTCACCTGGCACAGGAGCGCAGCCGATACCGCGGCCATTCCCGAAGCCGTCGCCCGCGCGTCTTCGGCGTTCTCCAGCGCACACATGCGCTTTTCGAACATGTCGACCGTCGGGTTGGCGTAGCGCGAGTAGATAAAGCCGCAATCCTCGCCCCTGAAACGGGCCTCAGCAGCCTCGGCGCTGTCATAGACGAAACCTTGCGTCAGGAACATCGCCTCGGACGTCTCGCCGAATTGCGAGCGGCTGGTGCCGCCGTGAACCATCTGTGTCGCGGGACGCCATCCGGATGTGTTTTGCGGTCTGTTGTTCTTGTCTGTCATCGTCTTTACCCAACAAAAAACCGGCTTGCGGTCATCGCCAGCCGGTTGCTCACCCGACCTTTTAGCGACTTGTTTAACGTGGCAGCAAGCCGGTCGGCCAAATCACCACGGGATAAGGGTTCTTTACAGACCCGATATCCTTGCGTCAATCGCATTGCGCTGTATTTGATACGGGGCGACAGCAGGGGATCAAGGCATGGCAGCAGCCGGTATTCTGGCCGATCTGAATATTGCGGGGCTCTTTGAGGCAGGACGCCTGAAAGCGCCGCGCCCGCTCGATGACGACCAGATCCAGCCGGCAAGTCTCGACCTGCGTCTCGGCGAGACGGCGTACCGGGTCCGCGCCAGCTTCCTGCCGGGCCCGGACCACGGCGTCGCCGACAAGCTGGACCATCTGAAACTGCACGAGATCGACCTGACGAACGGCGCGGTTCTGGAAACCGGCTGTGTCTATATCGTGCCGCTCCTGGAAAGCCTTGAACTGCCCAGAGAGATATCCGCGTCGGCCAATCCGAAGAGTTCCACCGGCCGGCTCGATATCTTCACCCGCGTCATGGCCGACAACACGCAGGAATTCGACAAGATCCCGGCCGGCTATCACGGACCGCTCTATCTGGAGGTCAGTCCGCGCACGTTCCCGATTGTCGCCCGGACCGGCTCGCGCCTGTCGCAGATCCGTTTCCGCAAGGGCAACGCCGGGCTGGACGAGGCGGCCCTGGCCCGCCTGCACGAGGCCGAAGTGCTGGTCGCATCCGAAACGCCCAATATCTCCGGCGGCGGCATCGCGCTTTCGGTCGATCTGGAAAGCGGGCCGCACGGCCTTGCCGGATATCGCGGCAAGCACCACACCGCCGTCATTGATGTAGACCGCAAGGCGCAGCACGATATCCTCGATTTCTGGGAACCCGTCTATACGCGCGGCAACGGTTATATCATCCTCGATCCGGACGAGTTTTACATCCTCGTCTCGCGTGAGGCCGTACATGTCCCGCCGCTCTATGCCGCCGAAATGACGCCCTTCGACCCGCTCGTCGGCGAATTCCGCGTTCATTATGCCGGTTTCTTCGACCCCGGTTTCGGCCATTCCGATGCCGGCGGCTCGGGCAGCCGCGCCGTTCTTGAAGTGCGCAGTCATGAAGTGCCGTTCATCCTGGAACACGGCCAGATCGTCGGACGGCTGATCTACGAACACATGCTGGAACGCCCCAAGGCGCTTTACGGTTCGGACCTCGGTTCCAACTATCAGGCCCAGGGCCTGAAGCTCTCCAAGCATTTCCGCCAGTAGCCGAAGGGCTGTGGGCCTTCCGTGAAGGAACGACACCCTGCTGCCATTTGCGTTCTCCCGCGCCGCAACCGGTCAAAGCGACGTGTTCGCGGATTTTGCGCGCGTATCGGCCTTGCGGACAGAGCCGGATATCAGTGTTACCGTCCGGTGCGATTCGCACGGCTGGACGTGTGACGCGTATGGATGAATAGTTTGGGCAAAACACCGGCATCTGGTCCGAACAAAAACCGGTCCTACCTGTTGTGGTCCGGGATTGGCGAATCTGTTTCCGATATCGTTGCCAGCCCGGGAATGGTGCTGCCGTTCCTCTACCTGGCGCTTGGCGCGCCGCAATTCATCGCCACCCTTCTCCTTCCGTGCGCAAAGGCCGCGCGTTTGATCGTCGAGGCGCTGATTTCGCCTTACGTCAAGGTCGGTACACGCGCCAGATATGCGATGATGCTTCCAAATCTGATCATCGCCGGCGTTCTGGCGCTCGTCGCGCTGTCGGCTGACAGCCTGCCGGTCTGGCTTGCCGCTGCGCTGTTCATCGCCGTGTCCATAATTCTGGGCCTGTGCGTCGGGACATGGAGTCTCGGCAGCAATCAGATTTATGGACCGGAGCTGAGTGAAAGCGACCGTGGCGAGGTTGTCTTTACGCAACTTGCGGGAAACTGCGTCGTGACAATCGCGGCTGTCTGGCTGACCCGCGATCTGATGGGAGGCGATACCCCTTACGACCGATGACTCATCGCCCGGGGAAACGCCTGGTTTTATCGCTCAGGTCGCCTGCGGATGGGCGCTTGCGGTGCAAAATGCCTGGTACAGGAAATTCCTTGTGTCCCGTATTTTCTTTCTGTCGGTCGAACTTGCAACGCCGTTCTACACGATACATGCGGCGACCTATCACCTGTCGACGCCGCACATATTGAGCATCTTTGTCACCGCGACCAGTGCCGGAACCGCGCTCGGGGCGCTGCTTTGGCGAAAACTGATGCGCCATTCGATCCGTTATACGATCGCCGGCGCTTCGGCCATTGCGTCGTTCTCCGCGCTGATGGCGATTGCCTTCGACCTGTTCGCTCTGGCTGGCAATCCCTGGGTCTATGCCGCGACGATCTTCTTCTTGTCGTTCGGGATTGGTGGCGTTCAAAACGGGCGTTACCTTTACCTTCTCTCAATGTCGTCCGAGAAGGATCGTCCCTATATGGTCGCGCTCGGTGATGTTGTCGCCGGGGTCGGCGGCATCATCTTT